>JABUSV010000237.1 GCA_021442555.1 Pseudobutyrivibrio sp.
GGTAAGTAATTGTTTAAATTTGTGTATTATTCTCATATCTATAGTCGTTTTAAAAGTTCTGCCAGCTTTGATGCATTTTGAGCATCATAATGATATAGTCCCCACTTGGTATGAGCATTGTCTGACATGGTTCTGTGTACACCATATGATGCATCGCAATATCTCATTATAGTCTGAGCTACCTCATCTATTGTCGGATCAGATGACATGAGATATCCCGTGGTATTGTCAGGGTCTGTATCAATATCTGTTACAAGCTCTGATATTCCACCTACATCTGTAGCTATAACAGGAAGTCCCATGGACTGGGCCTCCACTATAGTAATAGGTAGCCCCTCGGTGCTGGATGTAGTAATAAAAGCTCCTGCCTGATGCTTTTCATATACCTCCTGAAGCCGCTCATTAGGTACAAAGCCCTCAAATACATATTCTATGTTAGGCTTGTTATCAAGCAAATCCTTGGCTTGTTCTTTCAGCTCTTCAAAGATGCCCCCCTCACCTACGTGTATCCACTTGATGTGATACTTATCGGGTATAATGGCAAGAGCATCTATTATCTTGTCTATTCGCTTTAGCTCATAGCAGCTGGAGCAACTCACAAAGGTGTAGTTATCGTTGATAATCCTCTTGTGCTGACCTGTTCCAATATAAGATACTGTGCATTTGTCGATATCTGTGACAGGCCAGGTTTCCTTCATGTATCTTTTTCCATATTCTGAGACGAAAATCATATGGGTTAATCCCTCTATTATCTCTTCTCTAAATGGCTGAAAACCGCCTGGTGCTCTGTAGTTATAGAGATCATATCCGTGAAATCTTGATACTACAGGACATGCTCCTATTCTTACCGCTGCAAGAGTAGCTGCTGTACACCAGTAGGAATAGACAATATCTATATGTTCCTCCTCTATTATCTGCTGTATGTATTGCTGATAAAAGCTTGCCATAAGCTGATATTTAAGGATGTATTTTTTATCTTTATTTTTCTTTATTTCCTGGTGAAACGCAGGAGTAAAGAGAGCACCAATCTGCCCCAGTAATTCTTTTTTGGTCCAAGATAACCTATAATGCTTTCCAGGATCTGGCTCATGATACTTTACCTCCGTCAGATTAGTGAGTGCCAAGGTATACACATTAAAATGCACAGAAAGAATCTCGAATTCTTTTGTGATAAAATACCTCTCACTGTCTCCATAGGGAAATCCATCTGTAATTAGCAACAAATTCTTTTTATCTGGCATTAAAATAATCCCTAATGCAGTCAACCACTTCAGACTGCTCATCTGTCATGTATGGATGAATAGGAAGTGACAATACTCTGTCACAGAGGTAATCTGTGGTCTCAAGGCTGGTATATACAGTCTTTACCCCATCAAAGGCTCCCTGCGCATGCATAGGCTTGATGTAATAGATCATGGCTGGTATGCCTCTGTCCTTAAGATAAGCCTGAAGTCCATCTCTTGTAGACTTATCCTCTAAAATAATGGTGTACTGAGCCCAGGATGACACATAGCCTTCCTTAACCTGAGGCAGCTTAATTTTGCTGCCTAACAAGCCTCTTAGCTTGTCTTCAAACTGCTCATTATATTTTTGAGCCGCTGTATTAACATCCCTTAGCTCATAATCTGCAAAGGCCCTTAGCTTAACACTAAGTATTGCCGCCTGCATCGTATCTAGTCTGGAGTTGAGACCTATACGGATATTGTCGTATTTGTCCGCTCCCTTGCCATGTATTCTAAGACTGCGCAAAAGTGCAGCCAAATCATCGTCGTCTGTAAACACCGCTCCACCATCTCCGTAGCAGCCAAGTGGCTTGGCTGGGAAAAAAGATGTAGTAGAAATATCTCCAAAGCTGCAGTTCATCTTGCCCCTGATACTGCCTCCAAAGCCCTGGGCAGCGTCCTCTAAAAGAGTCAGGCCGTATCTATTGGCTATTGGTCTAATGGCATCATAATCAACACTCTGGCCAAAGAGATCTACTGCTATTACACATCTAGGGGTAAGCTTGCCCTCTGCCTTCACTGCCTCTATAGCTTCTATTAGCGATTGTGGATTCATGTTAAAGCTGTCCTCTAACACATCTACAAATACTGGAGTAGCACCGCAGTGACTTACTATCTCTCCGCTGGAAAAAAATGTAAAATCAGGTACAAATACAGCATCATTTTTGCCATATCCCCATGCCATCATGGCAAGAGACAATGCATCTGTACCATTGGCACAGCTGATGCAATGCTTAGCTCCTACATATTCACTAAGCTCCTGCTCCAGCTTTGCTACAGCAGGTCCTGAGATAAAAGCCGTTGAGGCTGCAACGCCTGTCATGGCCTCATCTATATCTTTTTTCAGTACCTGATATTGTTTCTTTAAATCTCTAAATTCCATGTCTTATCTCATCTTTTTAAGATTGTCTATAAAAGTATCGTGGTTGATGGCAAAATTGCCTGATACTGTCTCATGCGCACTAACATCTCTGGTTACCACAGCACCTATGGATACGTGAGCGCCTTCTCCAATACGTATGCGGTTGCTAATGACACTCTCTGGACCAAGAAATACATTGTTCCCTATATTGCAGTTGCCACTGATAGTAGTACCACCTGGTATCATAACTCTGCATCCTAATATCGAACCATGGGCCACCTGGACCTTGGCACCAATCTTGCACTCTTTGCCTATTCTTGTAACCTCTGTTGGCAACGGACAATTATCTATGTGACAAAGAGCGCATATCTCGGCATCATCTTCGATAATAACCTTGCCGCAGTCCTCCAATTCGATGATTGTTCCATCTTCTGGAATAGCGTAATTGTACGTCTTTCCGCCAATGACACAATTCTCACGAATTATAACATTATTGCCAATCTCGGTTCTCTCCTTAATAACACTAAAAGGGCCAATGGTAACATTGTCCCCGATAATAACATTATTCTCTGCCACAAGCGCCATAGGTGATATATTGCAATTAGCCCCTATAATTGTCTTAAATGTCTTGCCTACATATCTCTCATCTGTGGACAGGTAGTTGTGCAGCTTTGCATATTCTATCTTAGGCTCTTTTGCTATAGCAAGGCCTGAAATGGTATCTGTAATCTGTGACGCAATATCAGCGGTTGTGATAATACAGCTTATCGATCGATTAATCTTATCGATAAACTTGGCCTTACCTAAAAATGACAGATATGGCACATCTATAGTATCTGTGCAGTTACCTAATGTATCAAACTCACCATCACGAATAATCTCTATATCTAATATATCTGTATAATCCGATAATCTCATAGTTTATTTACCAAATTCTCCCGCCATGTCTGTGCTGGCAAAATCTGTAAGTGGCATCTTAACAGGCTGGCCTGTCTTCTGACTCTTGTAGATAGCAAGAACTATCTCTAAGGCAGCTCTTCCTGCATGTGCATCTATATATGGGCGTCTGTCATGTGAGATGGCATCTATCATGTCTGCAAAAAGTCCAGTATGACCGTTGCCGTATACATTGCTGGTAGGCTCTACCAGTCCATTAATCTCACGGTCATGGTCATTCTCATCAGCAAACTGCCATACATCCAGGTTGGTTGTAGACTTGCCACCAATCTTTACAGTTCCCTTTTCTCCAAATACAAAGAGGCTCTCTTCCAGGTTCTGAGGATATACATTGGTTGTTCCCTCTATTGTAGCAATAGCTCCGTTTTTGAACTTAACAACAGCCATTCCTACGTCCTCTGCCTCCAGGTAGTCATGGAACTGCTGTCTGGTAGTACCATATATCTCATCTACCTCTCCAAAGGTCCATCTCAAAAGATCTATGCCGTGGATACACTGGTTCATGAGACATCCACCGTCTCCTGCCCAGGTACCTCTCCATGGGGCCTGAGTATAATAGCCCTCATTGCGGTTCCATCTGACATGAATAGAACCATGGCTGAGTCTTCCAAATCTTCCTGCTTCAAGAGCCTGTCTCATCTCCTGAACAGCTACATTAAAACGATTCTGGTGACATGCACAGACCTTGACGCCCTTTTCCTCGGATAGCTTGATAATCTTATCCGCATCATCTATTGACATAGCCATCGGCTTTTCGATTATTACATTGATACCTGCTACGATACAATCCAATGCTATCCTTGCATGATAGCCACTCTCTGTTGCTATACTTATAAGCTCAAGCTCAGGGTGTTCTGCTATCATCTGCTTATAATCTGTATATCTGGCTATCGAGCCATCGTCAGAAAGGTTATGTTTTTGAAGCAGGGCCTCCATAGCCTCAGGTAAAATATCACAGACAGCTACAATATCAAGCTTATTGTTTACTGCTGCATATATATGATTAGTTGAAATTCGGCCGCAGCCTATTAATGCATATTTCATTTGTTTTCCCTTAAATATTTTGCTGGAACTCCGGCAACCACTGTGCCATCCTTCACATCATCTATTACCATGGCGCCCATTCCCACCAGGGCATGGTCACCAACATGTTTCTGATTCATTATTATGGAGCCAGGTGCAATATAGCTGCCTGCTCCCACACTGCTGCTGCCACAAAATAATATGCTGGAGATAAGCAGTGCATCCTCTCCAATCTGTACATTGTGCGCTACATGTACCAGATTACCTATCTTGGCATGAGCACCTATCACGGTATCATCCATGGTGCCTCTGTCTATGGTGCTGTTAGCTCCAATCTCCACGTCGTTATGTATCACAACACCACCTAATTGTGGCACTCTGTGATAATGTCCGTCTTCACCCTCATAGTAGCCAAAGCTGGCCTCACCTATGACAGTTCCTGACTGAATCACCACGTTATCACCTATCTCTACGCGACCTATGGTGCGCACATGGGAGCCTATAGTGACATTGTCACCTATGATGGTCTCCTCACTGATAACAGCATAGTCACCGATGCTTGGGTTATCCCCTATCCTGTCAGTCTTGACAACTGCGGTATCTGCTATCTCTCTTTTGGGCTTTTTTTCAAAAAAATAAGCTAAGAGCTCAAAAAAAACAGCCTTTGGATTAGACACTGTAATGTAATAATTGCTGTTACTAAGAACGGCATCTGGCGCATTGCAGATAACAACGAGATCATGGTACTGTTCTAATTTGTGATATATATCATCAGACCAGTTTTTAACCCAGGTAAGCCTGTGATCTGTAACAGAATCCAGGGTAGAATAGGTGTCGATATTTATTTGTGGAATATGCTCCATACCTGCTACATTGTCCTGTAGTGGAGGTGCAGCCAAAATATCTTTTAGTGAAATCATATCTCTTCTCTGCTGATTACCTGCTCAAAATCTCTGATGTTATCACACAAAGCATCGTAGCGCTCTGTTGCTGCAAGCTCTATAAAATCATATAGCTTTTCCCTAAATTCACCCTTATCCTCACTGTACCAGAATGGGTGTGTAACTATCTGTATCCTGTCGTATTCATGAGATGTGATGGCCTCCACCGGGTCTTCTCTCCATCTCATTCTGCTGTCAGACAGATATTTGAATTCTTTGAAAAACAGCTTGCTGTAGCTGTTGACTACTCCCTCAAACTGCCAGTCTCCTTCAAGAGCCTTCTGGGATGGTCTGTGCATGGAAACAGTAGTAACAGGATGATCCAATATGGCTGATAACACAGCTATCTCTTTTTCCACAACAGACTCATATGATGTCTCGTCAGAATACTGAGCCTCATCAAAATGAAGACCTATCTCATGACCTCTTGATATCATGTCCTGCAGCAATAGTCTGTTGGTGTTGGATGCCACGTTGTAAAAATCTGTATTTAAAAGGGCATAGTATGTAGCTTTTATACCAAGCTTGTCCTCTAACAGTGACATCTCATATGCCTTTTTTACACTGGTATCTATGTCATGTCTCATTATGACAACGGGGCCTTCTCCAAAGTCATGATAGCCTGTGAAAGTGTATCCTTCTGACTGGATTAGTCTGATTAAGTTGGCATAAGAATCGTATGTAAAATCCATTATTATAAAATCTCCAGGTTCTGACGAGCCTTGACATTCTTGGTTACATTTTTGGTATCAAACACTGCCTTGGCACTGCTGCATACCATCTCATAATCTACGTTGGTGTGAGCACAGGTAATCATAACCAGGTCATAGGATGCCACAATCTCAGGGTTAATCTCTGTGATACCTGTGTAGCTGCCTCCCTTGTATCTGTACTCTGATACCCATGGGTCATAAAACTCCACCTGGGCTCCGCGCTGCTGTAATATCTCTATAACTCTGAGAGCCGGACTCTCACGATAATCGTCTATATCCTGCTTGTAGGCCACACCAAGAATCAATACCTTAGCGCCGTTTACAGCCTTTTTGTGCTGATTGAGGAGTCTTGCAGCTCTGTCTACACAGTACTCTGGCTGTCCATCATTGATTACCATGCTGCTCTCGATGAGAGTGGTATGGAAGCCGTATTCTCTAGCCTTCCATGTGAGATAATATGGATCAAGAGGAATACAGTGTCCTCCTAAGCCTGGTCCTGGATAAAAGGCCTGGAATCCAAAAGGCTTGGTCTTTGCAGCTTCTATTACTTCCCAAACTGAGATGCCCATTTCATCGCAGAGACGACCAATCTCGTTGATAAGTCCGATATTGATATTGCGGTAGGTATTCTCCAATATCTTGTCCATCTCTGCAACTGTAGGAGATGATACGGTAAACACATCACCATCCAATACTACTCTGTACATGGTAGAAATAACCTCTGCTGCATCCTCGCCACAAGCACCTACTACCTTAGGAGTGTTCTTGGTCTTGTAGATAAGATTGCCTGGGTCTACTCTCTCAGGTGAAAATCCCAGATAAAAATCTTCTCCACACTTAAGCCCTGAGCCCTGCTCTAAAATAGGCTTAACCAGTTCTACTGTAGTACCTGGATATGTAGTAGACTCCAGAACTACCATGGTTTCTCTTGTAAGATACTGTGAGATAGCCTCTGTAGAGCTCTTAACATAGCTGATATCAGGCTGCTGGTGTGCATCAAGTGGTGTAGGAACACATATAGCGATAAAATCAACATCCTTTACAAAGCAAAAATCTGTTGTAGCAGAAAGCATGCCATCATCCACCAGCTGCTTTAAATCTGAATCCACCACATCGCCGATGTAGTTGTGACCCGCGTTAACCATGTCAACCTTGGCAGACTGTACGTCAAAGCCGATGGTCTTAAAACCTGCCTTGGCCTTCTCTACAGCCAAAGGAAGACCTACATAGCCAAGTCCTACTACACCTACTACTATCTGGCGGTTATTTATTTTGTTAAGTAATCTGTTCTTCATGTTACACATCCTTTAATATCTCCTCCCAGGAGAAATGTGACATCACATATTCTCTCATATCTGGGGCGATATCTTCCTGTTTGTCTTTGTATGTATTATAAAACTCTATGAGTCTTGGTATATCCATTGGAGTATCCTCAGATACCAGTCTAAGTCCATAAGGGTAATCCTCTGGCAGACCAATCTCCTCGTAGCAATAGAAAAATGGTATGCCTCTAGCCATGTAATCCTTGATCTTTAAGGCTGAACCTGTTGGAATATCTGCTCTGTGTGGTGCCATGGCACCAGCTGCCATCTGACAGCAGTCAAATATCTCATCGTAGTCGTTGCCTGATAAGAATCCATGGAATCTAACCAGCTCCTGCAGACCATTTTCCTCCACCAGTCTCTGATATCTGGCGTATTCAGGGCCATCTCCCAAGAGCTCTGCATATACTCTTATATCATCATCTGTTCTATGCTTTTCATATTCTGCTATACCCTCTATCAGACGATCTGCTCCCTGATACATATAAAAGCTGGCACTGAACACAATATGAAGCTCATTCCCTGGCTCAGAAGGCACTCGAAGCGGTATCTTACTTAGCTCTGCACCGTTAGGAATATTGGTGGCTGTAATACCATAAGCCTTGTCTACCTTTTGTCCGATAACAAGAGCCTTGTCTGCCACATGATGGAGTCTGCCACCTAATATATGGTCAAAAAATCTATAGTATCGCTGTGATGCCCATACCTTAAAAGAAGTAGGCTTGTGCCACTGCAATGGATAGGAAGCAAATTCTACCACTACCTTGGCTCCTGCCTTATGATGCGCCGACAGGGCTGATATCATATAAGGAGTAACCTTGGGAAATCTGATATATACAGTGTCGTATTGCATCCCGCAAAGCTCCCTGGCATAGTTAAAGAGAGTCCGCTGTCTGAACCTGTGAGTGCCACTCACACTCTTGACCATATCAAAATCATTGCGCTGATACAGCCCTACAGCATCGTTGGCATAAGCGATTACATCCACATCATAGCCATTGTTGTAGAATGCTCTCGATTGATTTATTACCTTTTGCGCCACGCCGTCTGACTTGTCCTTAAGATCAGTCAAAGCAATGTACAAAAGAGTCTTTCTTTTTACATTTTCTTCCATAGTCATTATTCGTAGTTAAAAGTCCTGTAAACTAATAAATTATACTCCTATATGGCTTTTTTATCAAATTAGTGGTCTGTATCATCCGCTGGAAGACCTATTTTATCTGCCACGATAAACCTCGGTCTTTGCTTGGTCTCCATATATATTTTTCCTATATATTCACCTACTGTACCTATCGCCATCAGAAGCATTCCACCAATAAACCAGATGGATACCATCAGAGATGACCAACCAGGAACAACATTACCCTTGCCCCACTGTACCAGTGAATATATCAAAAGAACTATTCCAACCAACACTACCAACATTCCCAGTCTTGTAATGATTCTGATAGGCTCAATACTAAGGGATGTTATGCCATCTATGGCAAGGGCTATCATTTTCTTGAGAGGATATTTGCTCTCTCCTGCAAAACGCTGCCCCCTCTTGTAATATACCTCACAGGATGGGTATCCCACCATAGGAACCACACCTCTAAGGAACAGGTTTACTTCACCAAATTCCATAAGTCCATGGATGGCACGCCTGCTCATCAGCCTGAAATCCGCATGATTATATACAAGATTGGCTCCTAATCCTGCCAAGAGCTTGTAATATGTTTGAGCAGTAAATCTTTTGAAAAAAGTATCTGTATCTCTGCTGCTTCTGACTCCATATACCACATCATAGCCCTCAGTAAACTTTTCCACCATCTCATCGATGGCGTCTATATCATCCTGAAGGTCTGCGTCCATGGAGATAACAGCATCAGCATAATTCATAACGGTATAGAGTCCGGCCATTAGTGCATTCTGATGGCCTCTGTTACGACTGAGGTTAATCCCAGCAAAGTATGAGCCTTCCGATTCGTATTCTGTGATAAGACTCCAGGTAGCATCCTTGGATCCATCGTTGACAAACACAACCCTGCTGTCCTTGGATATCTTGCCTGCGTTCACCAGACTGTCGTATTTTATCCTAAGGCGATTATGTGTCTCAGGAAGCACCTCCTGCTCGTTATAGCATGGAACAACCATGTATATTATTGGATTAGTCATTGTAATCTTCTCCTCTGATACTTATCCCTACTCCCAACAGAAAAATAATGGTATAGGCCAGATAGCCAATCGTATTACGCTGAAAACTGATATTGCTGACATCAAAGAAAAACATCATAAAAATAAGTGATACCTTGGCAAGCTTTTTAACCGAGTATCTTTCTCTTATGGTCCGTACTATCATATATACAGGGAACCAATAGTACACTGCTATTCCTATCAATCCACAGGAATACAGCAGCTCTATTGCATTGTTGTGGGCGTCAGGCCATACACCTTCCCACCAGTCAAAGCCCATATGTACCCCAAAGCTTAATAGTCCATGTCCGACAAATGGTCTGTCCCAGGCCTTTTTTAATGCCATAAGGGCAAAATACAATCGTCTTGAGGTAGAGTTTTGCATGTCCGAGGTATCCATTGTAAATACTACCTGTACCAGCTCCTTGAATCTGCTAAAAATAGCACTTCTCAAGGCTGGAACTATGTATGTGATAAGTATTACACATACCAGTACTGCAATAAATATTATCAGATTGCGTCGTCTAAAGGACTTGTCCTTTGGAAGTCCTATTGCAATCACAAGAAGAGTCGCTCCAACAACCAGTATTCCCACCTTGGAGCCATCTACTACCAATACTCCAAGAGCTATCAGAACCGGTATAATATATTTCTTCTCTCTGTTTGAAAACAGCTTAAGAAGCATCGGTATCATGCACATGGAAAAAGTCATGGAGGTCTCTATAAGGCCTGCATTATGCGTCTCTCCTATACGTGTCAGGCCACCGCCTGATAACATAACACGTATTGCTTCGCTGTTATGTATTATCAGATATATAGTCTCTGCTGCCACCATGATTACAGCGGCCGCAGGAAGAATCTCCGTCACTCTGTCCCGCTCTACCCATAACAGCATCACCATAACCATAAGATGACTGATTATCAGCAGCTGGGAGCTGCGGGAATAAGCCACAGGAAATGGTCCCCACACATAACCATAGATATATATGAGCACATTCATGGCTATTATCCACCAGAATACTGGTGTCTTTAATAACCCAAGAGCATCCTTAAGATGCTTTACCACAAGCCACAGAGTATACAAAGCTCCCACTCCAAAGAGAGGCAGGATATATATCAGATATTCCAGGTTCTTGCAGCCAAACACCTGGGTTGAGAAAAATACAAGTACAAGCGCAATGCTGCTACAGTATTTAGTTAAGGTCTTTTTATCAATTTTGAACATACATTTATTAATCTGTTTAATACAAAAGCTAAAATAATAGTTAATGCAAAAGACAATACTGGTCCAAGTATTGGTACCTCCAGTATTATCTCTTTGGCGATTCCCTGAACCAGGTATATCTCATAGGTTACCGGTGCAAGCCATACTATTGGTGCAAAACCAAGATTTACTTTTTTCAAAATAAAAATATATACAAAGCAAATCATTACACCTGTAAGGTTCATGGCTATTACAGACCATACAGAGTCACCATCAAATCTGGTTGCCCCTATCACTGCAAGCTGAAAAGCCAGACAGGCTGCTACTATCGCCACAAAAGGGTTGGTAACAAGCTTCTCTACCTTGTCTTCACACTGCTTGTACAATATTCCTGCCAAAAACGCAAATACTGTCTTGTAGGAAGTAAATAACTGTCCTGTTTTCGCAAAGAGAACAATATAGGCTGCAACACCAACTGCCATCAGTAATAGTCTAACCCATTTTTTATCAAGTCGACCCACTGCCCACCATATAACATAGAGTATAAGCTGAGTTCTCACATACCAGGCATGAGGCAGATTGACATCTATTAATAATATCTCTCTAATAAGCCTGATTCCAAAATCAGTCATGCTCATTGGAAGACAAAAACCTACCAGATATACAAACTGGCATATATAGTATGGTATCAAAAGCTTTTTGGCGCTTTTGAACAGATTCATCCTATAGTTTTCTGCGGTAGTACCTTCTCTTTTGCTCTCCAGTCCATAGCCAGACATAAAGAAAAATCCAGCTACTGCCCAGTGCGTCATCAAGGATATCCAGCCAGTATTCGGAAGATGTCCTATTACTATCCAAAGGGCCAAGAAGACCTTGAGATAACTTTCTGATTTAACCGTTAATCTGTTCACTTTAAAATCCTAACACCTTTAACCACTGCATTCTTTTTTTGAGCCACATCCAGATAAGTGAGGCTATGGTAAAGATAATCATGTTAATAATCGCTCTAAGATACCATGACTCGCCGCATATATGCAGTGATATCTCGTTGAGAATCAGATTGATTCCAAGCATTAACAGAGTATTTTTGCCCCATAAGCTAAGTAGTCTGCATTTAATATCATATCTTTTGAAAATCCATATAATAGCACATGGAATGGCTGTGCTTTCCACCATAAACAATAATGGATTGCCAATTATAAGCTCATTGATGCTGACATGCTCGTTGGTATAGATTGCCAAACAGCCTAATACTACCCAAAGTAGGGCAATATACCACTTGTAGTAATCCTGTTTTTGTCTGTAATACCAGCCAACCATCATAAGAGCTGTACACAGTGGTACAACCTGCAGGTGCCATGGTAACAGTACAGGAATCATTAGATTGGCCAGATATCCTACAATAATACATGCAAAAAATGCAATCCATCTTACAATCCTGTTGGTAAGCTTTAACAGCGCCACCAAAAGTATATACGCTAACAACAATGTAGGTAAGAACCATAACGGCGCACAGTTGGGCATGGAATTGCCATCTGAATACAGCAATCCATTGATTAGATATTCTGGCAACATCTTCATCACTGCTGACATGCCACCTGATTTATAATCCATCAATAGCTTGAGTGGCATATTAAGTAGTATTAGAACTGCATAGGGTACAAGATATGCCCCGATTTTTGGTTTTACTATCTGCCATACACCGCAGTTTTCATACTTTTTATCATTATAGAGATATCCTGACAAAATAAAGAATATCTGCAAAGTGAATCCATATAAAAATTTCTTCTTGGGATCACCTAATACCATGACATGGGCTATTGTCATAAGACAGATTCCTATGCCTCGTACTCCGTCAATCCACTGTTTTTTTTCAGTCATGCTTCCTTCTTTTGCTTAATGATACTGCGATAGATATCATCTATTCCCTTTACATAAGTCTGACAGTTATCATATTCCAATGCACGCTTTTTAGCTGCATCAGATTTGCTGCTATAGTATTCATTATCAGATAAAAGCCTGTTTGCCTCTGATACCAGAGAATCTGTATCTCCCTGGTCGCACAATATACCGCAGGCGTCCGTAACTATTTCCTTGAGACCACCTACTCTGGTGGCGAGTATTGGCTTGCCAAAGCACATACCCTCTAAGGCAACCAGACCAAAGCCCTCCCACAGGGATGGCATAGCAATGAGCTTAGTTGCATTCATGTATGGATATGGGTTACCACAGAAGCCTACCATCTCTATGGTATCTGTGAGGTTAAGCTCTGCAATGAGATTCATACATTCTTCTCTCAGTTCGCCATCACCTACTATTATAGCATGTACATCCGGCTTGCTGGCCTTGACCTTGGCTACGATTCTGATAAAATCCTGTGGCACCTTTGCCTCTGTGAGACGTCCTACAAAAAGTAAATCGCTGTTAATGTTCTTTTCCCCTGGGATTCCACTCAGATCAAAGCCCTTTGATCTGACATTTTCCACATCAAAAGGATTTCCAACTACCTTGATCTTGTTCTGGAGTTCATTTTTAAATACAAATTCATCAGCTACAGAGCTGCTGACTGTTATTACCTTACTGAAACGCTTAACAGAAGCTGCATATACACAGGTCCTGGCGTTAACATACTTGATCCATGGTGGATTGTTGTGTATGTGACTGATTACAGGAAGCTTGCCTGACATACCAGCTGATAACACTGATGCTGTAAAGTCATGGGCATGGATGATTTTTGCATTGTAATCATGTACCGACTCTCTGATGTCTCTGGCAGTAACCTTGGGTACTGCTCGATATTTTATTCCAAGCTCCTTGAGCTTGTCCTCTACAGGACCTGCCGCTGTCAAATATACACTGTTGATATCTGAAGGCATGTTGTTGATGATGGTACATACAACATTTTCAGCACCAGAGTATATCTTGGATTTTAATACATGAAGTACCGTGGTCTTCTTGATATAGTCACAGTACATGTTATATATTCCGTTGACATAGTCCTGACAGTTGTCGTATTCGTTAGCTCTTGCAAGAGCTGCCTTGGACTTGGTCTGATAATATACCTCGTCTGTCATCAGCCTGTTGGCCTCATCTATAAGAGGCATAAGCTCAGATGGTTCACAGAGTTTACCACAGTTGTCATTGACTATCTCCTGTAGTCCACCTACTCGACGTGCCAATATTGGCTTGCCAAAACACATACCCTCCAGGGCAACCAGTCCAAAGCCTTCCCACAGTGATGGCATAACCATTACCTTACATGACATCATATATGGATATGGATTGCTGATAAAACCTGGCATCTCGATAGTGCCCTCCAATCCAAGCTGTGATATAAGCTTTTCGCACTCACCTCTCAGTTCACCATCACCTAACATCTTGGCCTTGATATCTGGATGAGCCTTCCTAACACCTTCTACTACCCTGATAAAATCAAGTGGCGCCTTCTGGTCAGTAAGACGACCTACAAAGAGCAAATCTGCCTTAGCTTCTCTGATATATTCACCCTTGGCTCTGACAGCTTCTGTGTCAAAGGGGTTACCTATTACCTCAAGCTT
>JABUSV010000007.1 GCA_021442555.1 Pseudobutyrivibrio sp.
AACTATGAGTATGAAGACTGGTATATGGCAGGCCATTCATTAGGAGGTGTGGCGGCCGGTAGATATTGCAGCGGCAACATGGATAAAATAGACGGGCTTTTGTTGTTGGCTTCCTATGTGATAGACCCAGTAAATACTAAGGATGGATTTGTGGTAACTTCCATATATGGTTCTGAGGATGCTGTTCTAAAATTAGATCAGCTGGAGCAGAATAAGGAATATCTGCCTGATGATTGTACAACTGTTGCAATAGAAGGTGGCAATCATGGTCAATTTGGAGATTATGGTCAACAAAAGGGTGATGGAGAAGCTACAATAACAACAAAAGAACAGATTGATAAAACTATCGAGATATGGTTTGATTGCTTATAGAAATAGCTGTGCATAAAAATGCGCAGCTATTGTGATATATGAATAATTATGAGCAGTTACATCTTGTTGATGATTGACTGCCAGATGAATATACAGGCTCGTGCCAATCCCTGAGTCCCTCAAGGATATCACGTACAAGCACATGCTGTAATGCCTCTTCTTCAGTAATATTGCGGCCTGCACAGAACTTTCTCAAATAATCTAATTGAGCTTTATTCATGTTTTATTCCCCCTCGAATCATTATCATTTACACTATGAATATTCTATCACCAAAGCTGTCGGATATCCATTTGCAATAGAAACACAACTTGTAGAAAATTGAAGTATTAATTTGTTACATGTTCCATGTTGACAAAGTTTTTTCTTTTAAAAATGGCATGTTTAATCTATAAGGTATATAATTGTGACTAAATATACATTTGATTAAGATTGAGGACTTACTTATTAGGCTAGGAGGATGATTTATGAACGTCACTATTGAAAGCAAGGACGCTTTGTATTGGAAAGATAGAAAAAGACCAATATTTGGCCTTCCTTTAAGCTTTACAAAGTATCAGCTAACTGAGGATCGTTTATTTGTATTTACAGGATTTTTGAATACAACGGAAAATGAGGTGAGACTGTACAGAGTACTTGATCTGTCAGTGACAAGAAGTATATGGCAGAGAATGTTTGGAGTAGGAACTATTCATGTCAGTTCATCTGATAAGACGCTGGGTAATTTCTTGATTAAAGATATCAAAAGACCTCATCAGGTCAAGGAAATGCTTTCTGATATGGTCGAAAAACAAAGAGAACTAAAAAGAGTGGTTAACAGAGAGTACATGGGCTCTGTTGACGTAGATGATGAGGATGATGATAACCTGTAGTTAATAGGGAGAGTAGTGTATATGAAAGTTGCCATCATAGGAATGGGGAATATGGGCAGCAAGTATGCAGCTATGATTGGAAGCGGTAAGATTCCAAATATGACACTTGTTGCTACCACCAGAGTCAAGTCTCACATTTTAGATAAGATAAAGGATTCTCTTCCTGAGAATCTTGAAATAGTTGACTCGGATGTGGAGCTTTTTAGAAAATATGATGAGGGTGAGCTGGATTTTGATACTGTGATTATTGTGACACCTCATTATTCTCACGAAGAAACAGCAATAAACGCTTTCGTCAGAGGTTTAAATGTGCTCTGTGACAAGCCTGCAGGAGTATATTCCAGACAGGCGAGGAAAATGATGGAAGCATATAAAGAGGCTACAGCAAAAACACCCCAGCTTAAGTATGGTTTTATGTTCCATCAGCGTACATATCCTGTATATATTAAGCTAAAAGAATTGATAAATAATAAGGATTATGGGAAGGTTAAACGTGTCAACTGGATAGTAACTGACTGGTACAGATCCAACGCGTATTATAAATCCAGCCCATGGCGAGCTACCTGGTCAAAGGATGGTGGAGGAACTATTTTGAATCAGTGCCCTCACAATCTTGACATGATTCAGTGGTTGTTTGGCAATCCAGATTATGTAGTGGCTTTTTGCAATGAAGGAAAATACCATCCTATTGAGGTAGAGGATGAAGCAACTGTATATATGCAGTGGGAAAATGGCATCACAGGTGTGTTCGTGGCATCTACAGGCGAAGCCGCGGGGGTAAACAGATTAGAGATATCAATGGACAACGCCATGATAATCTGTGAGGATGGAAGAATCGTTGTCAGGGAGCTTGATAAGCCAGAGATTGAATATCGCAATGAAGCCAGTGACTGTTTTTCCAGACCAGTCACCACAATAAATGAGATTGTATGTGAGGCCAATGATGGTGCATATGAAAAAATGCTTGCTAATTTTGCCTGCGATGAAAGTCTCATTGCTGACGGTGCAGAGGGCATCAAGAGTATGTATCTGTCCAATGCGATATATTTATCTTCATGGACAAATAATAAGAGGATAAAGATTCCTCGAAACAGAGCTGAAGAGGAGGTCTTCGAGAAAGCATTTGAAAAAATGCTTAAAGCGAAGCTTAGAAGATAATGAGGGTAGTAATAATTGCCTTGGTGGTTATATTATTGGGGCTAGCAGCTTTATCTGTTGGACTTACATTGTTTGTTTTTTATATACCACAGAAAAAGAGGATGCCAAATGACAAGGTGAGGGATTCGAGAATACCAGCTCATTTGTGTCAGCATATGAATGATACGTACAGAAAAATGGATGAAATACCCCATGAAATTATCGAATTAACTTCCTATGATGGCTATAAGCTTGTAGGTCACTACTATGAATTAGGAGGAGCAGGCGCGCCTATAGTTATTGGAGTTCATGGTTATCATGGAGTGTATAAATTTGACGGAGTGGGAAGCTTTAACTATGCCATCGATTACAAGAAGAACATACTTCTGATAGATCAAAGAGCGCATGGAAAAAGTGGCAGCCATTTTACCTGCTTTGGATTAAAAGAACGTTATGACTGCAAGCAGTGGGTGGACTATGTACTAGAGCGTTTTGGACAACAGCAGGATATTTATTTGTTGGGAGTGTCCATGGGGGCAGCTACTGTTACCATGACGACAGCTTTGAACCTCCCTTATCAGGTCAAGGCTGTTATCGCTGATTGTGGATATACTTCTCCTGAAGCGATAATTAAAAATACAGGAAAGAGTATGGGTATCTGTACAGCTGTGGCATATCCGTTTGTCTATGCAGGAGCGTGGCTTTTGGCTAAAATAAAGCTGGATGAGGCTACATCTATTGAAGCTGTAAAGAGATTAAAGCTTCCAATATTGTTTATACATGGACAAAAGGATGACTTTGTGCCTCTTGAAATGGCACGCGAATTATACGAGACTTGTGGCAGTTCTAAAAAGCAGCTGTATGTTGCTCCTGATGCATACCACGCAATGAGTGGCATAGTAGATACTAAAAAATATGGAAAAGTTATAGATGAGTTTATTAGTTCATTGTAAAGAGACGTTAGTAACTATAGCTCTTTTGGTGGCGCAGGCATCACCACTTTCGACTGATGCCGATAATATTGAGATATGCATGGTTGGAGATATTCTGCTTCATGATCCTATTGAGGAACATGCGGTGATGTCAGATGGAAATTATGATTTCTCATATATTTTTGCAAATACCAGAGATTATATTTCGTCTAAGGATATAGCCATAGTCAACCAGGAAGTAATCATTGGTGGGCAGGAACTGGGGGTATCTGGGTATCCGACTTTTAATGCGCCTTATGATATAGCAGATGACCTGGTGGAATCAGGCTTTGATGTGGTGTGCCAGGGAACAAACCATGCTCTCGACCGAGGAAAGAGCGGAATAGTTAACTGTCTTAATTATTGGCAGAACACGTATCCTGATATAGAGGTGTTGGGAATTCATGACAGCTTTGGGGATCAGCAGGTGATCTCGGTTGTGGAATCCCAGGGATATAAGATTGCGATTCTTAATTACACCTATGGAACCAATGGCATAGAACTGCCGAAAGATATGCTTTATGGAGTGGACTATCTCAACGAAAGCCGTGTTGTGGCTGATATTGCCTGGGCAAAAGTAAACTCGGATTTTGTTATCGTGTGTCCGCATTGGGGCACCGAGTATAATCTTGGAGTAGACAGTAGCCAAAGGAAATGGGCAGATATTTTTCTGAAAAATGGAGTCGACCTTGTAATAGGAACGCATCCACATGTTATGGAACCTGTTGAGCTGTTGGTGGATGAGGCGACAGGGCATCAGATGGTGGTATTTTATTCCCTTGGCAATTATGTGAGCTGGACCTCATCTTCTGGAGAGGGAATAGCGAATAGATTTGTGGGTGGAATGGCTGATGTGACTTTGACTGCGCAGGAAGGCAGACTGGTAGTTAGTGACTACAAGCTAAAGTCTCTTGTGACACATATAGATGAAAAAACTAATCTGGCAACGGTATATTTTCTAGATGATTACAGCCAGGAAATGGCAGAAAAAAGCATAGTAAGAGAAAAAGACAGTAGCTTTTCTTATGACTATTGTGTAAAGTTATTTGAAAGAGTAACAAATTAAAGATTAATTTTTAACACCTTAAAGGGGGAAAAGATGAGCAGAACATTATTAAAGACACCAATGGAGATGATGCAGGCAATTGCTGAGTATGTTAAGTCTAACGGAATACTAGTGGATACAGACAAGTCTGACATGGATTCTTATACAGGTCAGGTTGGAGCACATAAAGTAACAGTGATGTACAATCTTGATGAGATTGCCAGAGTGGATGTGGATTCAGACAGCTCTTTTGCAGTTGATGGCAAGGATGTATATTGTGACCAGGGGGATGCTACAAAGCTTGCTATGGTATATCATGAGATAGGTTAAGCGTATTTGCATATCGCATATATTTGTTTGAATTATCTGAAAAATAGAGAGATTTGCGACTAATGTTGCAAACCTCTTTTTTTTTATGAAATAAGTGTTAATATAAATTATGAGACTACGTGTTTTTAAAAAATAGGGGTAATAATAAGACACGTGAAATGTATTTATGGGAGGTATGATATGAAAAAATTTATTAATGCAGTGGATCAGGTTGAAAACGAGATGATTCAGGGTATGGTGAAGGCATTTCCTCAGTATGTTAAAAAACTGGATTGCGGGAATGTGGTAGTTCGCACACAAAAGAAAGAAGGCAAGGTAGCACTTATCTCTGGAGGTGGAAGCGGACATGAGCCAGCACATGGTGGATATGTGGGAAGAGGTATGCTTGATGCAGCAGTAGCAGGAGCAGTATTTACATCTCCTACACCTGATCAGGTATATGAAGGAATTAAGGCTATTGCTACAGATGCCGGTGTTCTTATGGTAATAAAGAACTATACTGGTGATGTAATGAATTTTGAAATGGCTGGAGAAATGGCTGAAGCAGAAGGTATCAAGGTGGCACAGGTTGTTGTTAACGATGATGTTGCTGTACAGGATTCCACATGGACAGTAGGTCGTCGAGGTGTAGCAGGTACAGTGTTTGTTCACAAGATCGCAGGAGCTTTGGCGGAGACAGGCGCAGGTCTTGAAGATGTTCAGGCAATGGCTCAAAGAGTTATAAACAATGTACGTACCATGGGTGCAGCAATTAGCCCTTGTACTATTCCTGCAGCTGGAAAACCGGGTTTTGAAATCGCAGATGACGAGATGGAAGTGGGAATCGGAATACATGGTGAGCCAGGTACCTACAAAGAAAAAATGATGTCTGCAGATGCCATTACAGATATTATTCTGGATAAGATTCTTGGTGACCTTGACTATACAGGAAGTGAGGTTGCTGTTATGGTCAATTCTTCCGGAGCGACACCACAGATGGAACTTTTTATTATAAATAATCATGTGGCTGATGTGCTTGCTACTAAGGGTATCAAGGTATATAAGACCTTTGTGGGTGAGTATATGACATCTATTGAGATGGAGGGTATGTCAATATCTCTTCTCAAACTGGATGATGACATGAAGAAGCTGTTGGATGCACAGGCTGATACTCCAGCTTTTAAGCAACTATAAAAGGTTATGAAGGAATATAATCAATGACGACAGACAAAATAATAACGATAATTGAAAAAATCAGCGCCAAGATTCAGGAGGAAAAGCTTTTTCTTACAGAACTGGACAACGTGATTGGTGATGGAGATCATGGTATTAATCTTGCCAGGGGTTTTTCTGAGGTAGAAAAAAAGCTGTCAACCATGGGAGATAAGAATCCAGGGGAAGTCTTAAAAACAGTTGGTATGACACTGGTATCAACAGTAGGAGGGGCATCAGGACCTTTATATGGCACTGGATTTATGAAGATGGGCATGGAGCTTAAAGATACCGCGGATGTTACCGTGGAAGACTTTGTAAGAGTATTTCAGGTGGCGATTGAAGGCATTTCTCTGAGAGGAAAATCAACAACAGGTGAAAAGACAATGCTGGACTCCATGGTACCTGCAAAGAATGCAATGGAAGAAGCTTTGGCAGCGGGAAAATCACCAAAAGAAGCTGTTGCTTGTGGAGTTGCTGCAGCGAAGGAAGGAATAGAATACACCAAAACTATTGCGGCTACAAAGGGCCGTGCATCATATCTTGGAGACAGAAGTATTGGACATCAGGATCCGGGGGCTACTTCTTTTACCATGATGCTTGAGATTCTGGAAGGTGAATTGTAATGATAGGAATTGTTATAGTATCTCACAGCGAAAAGCTAGCTGAAGGGGTAATTGATTTGGCGCGTATGATGGCCAAGGAGGTCATGATGGTGCCTGCCGGAGGCTTAGAAGATGGAGACTATGGAACCAGCTTTGACAAGATTAATGCAGCAATAGATAAAGCAGCCTCTTCAGATGGAGTTTTGATTCTAATGGATATGGGAAGTGCTGTAATGACTACAGAGATGGTTTTAGAAATGAGAGATGATGATTTCCCAGTAAAGATGGCAGATTGTCCTCTGGTAGAAGGTGCTGTTTCGGCTGCATGTGATGCAGAATGTGGAATGAGTCTTGAGGATATAATCGAAGACTTGGCCACAGTAGGTCAAATTAAAAAGCTTAGCTAAGCGAGTAAATGTAAAAGGGTTGCCCTCGGGCAACCCTTAGTTATTTTTCGCTTCTAACAATGCCTTGGCCAACTGGTCTGGACAGGAAGTACTCTTCATGCCGCAGGTGATTCCAGATAGTCTTTCGATGACATCATCAACCTTCATCCCTTTTACCAACGCACTAATTCCCTGAGTGTTACCGTTGCAGCCTCCTACAAAGGATACTTCTTTTACAATATCTCCTTCGGTTTCAATGATAATCTCCTGGCTGCAGGTTCCTTTTGTTTTATATACCATATGATTTCTCTCCTTGGATAAATACTTTGAATACTAGTATAGCTGTAAATTTAATCTAGTCAATGCTACTGGTCTTGGTTCTGCGATATTCGCCAGGGGTAACGCCATATTTTTTCTTGAAAAATCTGGTAAAGTGAGACAGATTGGGAAAACCAGAGTATTCGGCAACCAGAGCAATGCTGTAGGATTCGTGGATTAACATATATCTGGCTTTTTCCAAACGAACTGTCAGAAGCTCAGCCTTGGGAGTCTCGTTAAAGAATGATTTATAGTACTGATAAAACTGGCTGCTGCCCAGGTTTGTAAGTCGTGCCATTGATTGGGAATCCCAGGGTTCAGAAGGGTTTGACAGTATTGTCAGTCTGGCTTTTTGAAAAATATCATATACTTCAATATGCTCTTGAGGCATGGCAGAAGTGGCTTTGAGCTGTCGTGCTATCTGAATAAGTAAACTTTTGATGAGAAGGTCTATGGTTTCTTCATACATATAATCCTTGGTAACGAATTCTCTGAATATATCTTTTAGAATACTATTGATTACATCCGTATCGGGTAAATAGAAGAGTTTGTTGACAGGAATAAAAGGATATTTGCTTTTAAGATAGTCAATCAGTTCATCTTCTTTTATATGTACGAAGCTGTTTGTAAAGCTACGAACGGCTTCATAGTAGGTCTTGGTGTTCTTGGTGATGAAAATACATGCTCCTGGAGCAGCTTCGTATAGGGTGCCTTCCAACAAAATACGCATTGGGGTTTGGAAATAAAGAAAAAGATGCTCAGAGCATCCGCAGGGCCTGTCAATGACGTCATAGTCAGGATTAGTATAGTTATATCCGCAAAAATTGGTAGAAAACATAGTTACAATCTCCTTATATTTGTATAAATAGTTATGAATCAAATCGGAAGAAAAGTCAAATATTCAAGACAAAAAAACATAGCATAATTATTTTATCAGGGATATTGTATATGCATGGATTAAAACATGTGACGACGGAGGGTTATATGAAAAAAGCAAATATTATTATCGACAAAAGCTATATCGTAGGAGATGTTGATAAGAGAATCTACGGTTCTTTTATCGAACATCTGGGAAGAGCGGTATATGAGGGAATATATCAGCCAGAGTTAGCCTGTGCAGATGAGCAGGGACTTAGAAAGGATACAATAGATCTTGTAAGTGAACTAAATGTTCCAATAGTCAGATATCCAGGAGGAAACTTTGTGTCTGGTTACAGATGGGAGGATACGGTTGGACCTAAGGAACAGCGCCCAAGCAGGGTGGACTTGGCCTGGAATGTAATAGAAACCAATCAATTTGGACTCAATGAATTTGTAGACTGGGCAAGAAAAGCCAAGTCGGATGTTATGATGGCAGTAAATCTGGGCACCAGAGGCGTTCTTGAAGCTGTAGACGTGCTGGAATACTGTAATCTTAAGGGAGGTACTCGTCTGTCTGATCTTCGTATATCCCATGGATACCAGCAACCACATAACATCAAGACCTGGTGTCTCGGAAACGAGATGGATGGACCTTGGCAGGTAGGCCACAAGACAGCAACAGAGTACGGACGAATTGCAAATGAGGCAGCTCATGCCATGAAGATACTGGACCCAAGTATTGAACTTGTAGCATGTGGCTCATCAGGTTCCCGTATGCCAACATTTGGAGACTGGGAAAATGAAGTCCTTTCTGAGTGTTACGAACATGTAGATTATATTTCCATGCATCAGTATTTTGGAAATCAGGAAAACAATACACCTGACTTTTTGGCAAGCAGTGTTGAAATGGATGATTTCATCAAAAACGTGGTTGCTATCTGCGATTTCGTTCAGGGAAAGAAGCATGGCAAAAAGCAGATTAATATATCCTTTGATGAGTGGAATGTATGGTACCACTCAAATGAGCAGGATAAGAAGTTGGAGAAATGGGTTAAGCATCCACATCAGTTGGAGGATGTATATAACTTTGAGGATGCACTTTTGGTGGGCAGTATGCTCATCACTCTGTTAAGACATGCGGATCGTGTTAAGATGGCATGTCTGGCGCAGCTTGTAAATGTTATAGCTCCTATTATGACTTCTGACACAGGGGCATGGAGACAGACAATCTTTTACCCATTCATGCATGCCTCAAACTTTGGTCGTGGTACAGTGCTTAATACCATAGTAAAATGTCCAGTATATGATTCAAAGTATGGAGATGCACCATATATCGATAGTGTGGTTGTGGACAATACTGAGGCAGAAGAGCTTGTGATTTTTGCAGTAAACAAAGATCTTACAGAAGACTTTGAGATTACCCTTGATATGAGACAGTATGCTGCATATCAGGTTGCAGAGCATATTGTGTTACATCATGAGGATATAAAGGCTGAAAACACCCAGAGTAATCCTGATAATGTAAAGCCTCATACAGGGGGAGCATCAAGGGTTGAAAACGGAATACTTACTGCCGTATTAGAGAACAAATCATGGAATGTTATCAGACTTAAAAAGAATTAATTATTTAAGTTATCAGGCATACCCGGTAAAGAACTGGGTATGCTTTTTTATTAGAAAATACACACATGGAGTTGATATGGGGCATAATCTCTGATACTATGACAAAAGTTTGGATGTTTATGTACAAGGGAGAATATATGAGTATTAAAATAATAACCGATTCAGCTTCAGATATTCTGCAGAATCAGTATGATTGTGTGGAAGTAATACCTATGTCAATAGCTTTTGGAAATCAGGAGTACAAGGATGGAGTAGAACTCAGTAGACAGGAATTTTTTGAGAAGATGATTGAGTCAGAGGAATTGCCAAAAACATCACAGGTGACTCCTGTTCAGTTTGAGGAATACTTCAGAAAGATTAAGACAACAGGGGACGAGGCTGTAGTAATTACCATGTCAGCGGACCTGTCGGGGACTTATCAAAGTGCCTGTATAGCAGCAGATGAATTTGAGGATTGTATTACTGTTGTTGATTCACGAACTGTCTGCATCGGAGAACACATATTAATAAAAAAGGCTATGGAGCTTATATCAGACAATAAGACGAGGCAGGAAATTGCTATAGAACTGGAAGCTATAAAAGACAAGATACATGTTATAGCACTGCTTGATACATTGGAGTATCTTAGACGTGGAGGTCGTGTATCCAATGTGGCAGGATATATTGGAGAAGCATTGTCCATCAAACCTGTAATTGCAATTGCTGATGGTGGGGTAAAGGTGCTTGGAAAAGCTAGAGGGTCAAAAAACGGTAATAATCTATTGAATACTCAGGTTGCAAGCTGTGGCGGAATAGATTATGAGAGTCCAATAGCAGTAGCCTACAGCGGTCTTAGTGATGCTGTTTTGGAAAAGTATCTGGAGGATAATAAGGAACTGTGGGAAAACAGAACGGCAGAGCCTTTGATTAAGGGGCAGATAGGGGGTACAATTGGTACTCATGCAGGACCAGGTGCAATTGCTGTAGCTTTTTATTCGGAATAGATATTGTACACTTTACGTCCTTTTGATATCCTTATGTTGGGACGTAGGAGGTACATCATGGAATTCTTTTATTTATGTAAATCGCAGCTTTGCTGTTTATCTATTTTATTATATATTACACTGTCATACATTAGCCAAAGCAAGAGACTAAGATCCATAAGCGATAAGTATAAGCTTAGCATACAGTTTAATGCACTTATTACATTTACTCAGATGGCGTTAATACTGGAAATAATAAAGCTTTCCATTGTACAGGATGTCACAGTTGTTCCTGTTGTTATCAATCACATAATACATTATCTTCTTTATGGAACATATGTGGCATGTTCGATGATTTATTTTACATATTGGGCGTTTTCTGCCGAGTCTAAAAAGTTCTGGAACAAGGGGGCAATAATCTGCAGTATTCCCGGAGTATTGGCCCTTATTGTTGGTATCTTTGAAATTCCAAGTATCAGATACATAAGGGGCAATGCAATATATTATTCACTGGGCGTGCCAGTGTATATTATGATTGGTGCTGTTTATTTTTATTTCATGTTATCTGCGATAGCATTTTATAAGAACCGAGTTCATTTTCAGAAAAATGAGTTGGTTGGTTTGGTTGTCAGCATGGTATCTGCAGCTGCCATCATGATTATGCAGATGATGTATCCTGAGACCCTTATGGCAGGTGGTGCTATTACAATTGCTACTATAGGCGTATATCTCGGTGTTGAAAATCCTTCTGTGAAGGAGGTTGAGCTGTATCATGAGGAGATGCTCTTAGGCTTCTCATCTCTTCTTGACAGAAAAGATGGAGGTACTGGAGGACATATAAAAAGAACTTCTATTTATGCGGAGCTTATTGCTACAGAGCTTGGCAAGATGGACAAATATTCCAAAAAAATCGGAATAGACTATTTGACTGATTTGAAGCAGGCTGCGCCTATGCATGATATTGGAAAAATAAGCATACCTGACAGTATTTTACAAAAACCAGGAAAGCTTACGCCTGAAGAATATGAAGTCATGAAGACACATAGTGCGGAGGGTGCAAGTATTATTATACAGTCCTTTGAACATATTGAAGAGCATGGAGAGAACAGTATGGCTTACAAGGTTGCCCTATGTCACCATGAAAAATGGGATGGAACAGGCTATCCTCAGGGGCTGGCTGGAGACAAGATTCCGCTGTGCGCCAGAATTATGGCGGTAGCGGATGTTTTTGATGCAGTATCATCAAGCAGATGTTATAGGGAAGCAATGCCACTTAATAAGTGCTTTGCAATAATAGATAATGGCCGAGCAAAAGACTTCGATCCAGAGGTTGTGGATGCCTTTTTCGCAATAAAAGATCAGATAATAATGGTGTATGATTCCTTAAAGGAAGCGTAATATGAATAGCAATTTTCAGCATGAGGTTATTGTCCCTAACTTGGATTTGCCTTTTAAGCTGTTTGCCTTTGAAGGGGAAGCAGGTAATTACAACAGGGATAAGCATTGGCACAATTCAATAGAAATATTTGCTGTATGGGACGGACAACTGGAGTTTGAAATATCTGATAAGAGAAGAACTCTAAGAGCAGGAGAGTTTGTTATAGTCAATACCAATGAGGTTCATGCTATATCTGCGGTAGAAGCTAACAAGACGGTGGTTGTGCAGATTCCTATCGACCAGTTCAAGGATTTCATGACACAGGATAATTTTATCTGGTTCTCCCATGGAGACAGGGATACAGACCATAGAGTGTTTGTTCTGTTGCACGAGATGAAGCTCAAATATGACAGCAATGAGGATGCCGCTGTGCTTCAGGTTATGAGTATGTACTATGAACTCTTGTATCTTCTAGTGGCCAACTACAGGAAACATGATATTGACGAGACACTGCTCACTAATACCAAACAGCTGAAAAAACTCAGGAAGATAACAAGCTATATTAAACAGCATTATGCAGAGGAACTGTCATTGTCTTCGGTTGCAGAAGAGTTTGGCTATGCACCTACATATTTGTCACGTATGTTTCAAAAATATGCGGGCATTAATTTTAAGGATTATCTGGCTTCTGTCAGATTGGAGAGAGCAGTTGATGAACTTGAAAGGACAAACGGACATATAGTTGATGTGGCTCTTAACAATGGTTTTCCCAATGCCAAAGCTTTTACAGCGACATATAAGAGAAGGTTTGGAAGAAATCCGTCAGAAAAAAGACAATAATTTTACCAAAAACAGACAATAATTGAATATAAAAGATAATAATATCCTCTTATACTAAAATTACTGAGATTTAGGAATCCTGGTAACGAGACCAGGAACAATAGTTGTTTTAGTATTAGGAGGATTTTTTTATGAACAACATGCCAAATGTAAAAATTGGTGTAGTAGCAGTATCACGTGACTGCTTCCCAGAGAGCCTTTCAGTAAACCGTAGAAAAGCATTAATGGATGCTTACACAAAGAAGTATGGTTCAGAGCACATCTATGAGTGCCCAATCTGTATCGTTGAGAGCGAAATTCACATGGTACAGGCATTAGAAGATATTAAGGCAGCCGGATGTAACGCACTTTGCGTATATCTAGGTAACTTTGGACCTGAGATTTCAGAAACATTACTTGCAAAGCACTTTGACGGACCTAAGATGTTCGTTGCAGCTGCTGAGGAGACCATTGGTGTTCTTTCAAGCGACAGAGGCGATGCTTATTGTGGAATGCTTAATGCAAGCTACAACTTAAAGCTCCGCAATATCAAGGCTTATATCCCAGAGTATCCAGTGGGTGATGCTGAGGATTGTGCAGATATGATTCATGAGTTTGAGCCAATCGCTCGTGCCGTAATGGCGCTTGCTGATCTCAAGATTATCAGCTTTGGTCCAAGACCTCTCAACTTCCTTGCTTGTAATGCTCCTATCAAGCAGCTTTATAACCTTGGTGTTGAGATTGAGGAAAACTCTGAGCTTGACCTTTTCGAAGCTTTCAATAAGCACGCAAATGACGAGAGAATTCCAGAAGTTGTTGCAGAGATGGAAGCAGAGCTTGGCGCTGGAAACAAGAAACCAGAAGTACTTGCAAAGCTTGCACAGTATGAGTTGACACTTAAGGATTGGGTTCGTGATCACAAGGGATATCGCAAGTATGTTGCTATCGCAGGCAAGTGCTGGCCAGCATTCCAGACACAGTTTGGATTCGTTCCTTGCTACGTAAACTCTCGTCTTACAGGACAGGGAATACCTGTATCATGTGAAGTAGATATCTATGGATGTCTCTCAGAGTTCATCGGTACAGTTGTTTCAGAGGATGCAGTTACTCTTCTTGATATCAACAACTCTGTTCCAAAAGAAATGTACAACGAGTCTATCAAGGGCAACTTTGATTACACACTTCAGGATACATTCATGGGATTCCACTGTGGAAATACATGCTCAAAGAAGCTTGCATTCTGCGAGATGAAGTATCAGAAGATTATGGCACGTGC
>JABUSV010000051.1 GCA_021442555.1 Pseudobutyrivibrio sp.
AATAATAACCTCGGAGATAATTTATTATCTACCGAGGTTTTATTTTAAATGTGCGACCGAAGGGTGATTCTCGTGTGAAACACGAGAATAAAGCGTCGTTTCGCTTGAGAGCGTCGCTTCGCATATCAGACTTCATTTTTATTATAAAAGGAGATTTCAATGGGAAAGGTATTTCGCTTCCACACAGATGTAGATACGGATCAGATTATTGCATCTCAATATCTATTGTTTCCTACAATTGATGAGATGAAAATGCATACTTTTGAATCACTAGACCCAGAATTCGCAAGTAAAGTTAAACCAGGTGATTTTGTTGTTGCATGCGAAAATTTTGGCTGTGGTTCATCAAGAGAACAGGCGCCTAGTGTATTAAAAGCACTCGGTGTAAAGGCTGTTGTTGCAAAGTCATTTGCAAGAATATTTTATAGAAATGCAATTAATATTGGTTTGCCAGTTATTGTTTGTAAATCCTTATATGAAAATGTTGATAATGGTGATGAGATGGAAATACAGATGGAAGATGGCATAATTAATGTTAATGGCAGCACTTTTGAGTGTACAAAGCTTCCTGCAAAAATGCAAAGTATTTTAGATCAGGGAGGCTTAATTGCATCCTTGGACAAGGAGGTGTAGCTCATGGGAATGACAATGGCTGAAAAAATAATTGCCCTTGCTGCAAGTGTAGCTGAAGCCAAGGCTGGAGATATTTATACAGTCGAACTGGATCGACTTATGAGCAATGATGGAACAACACATCTGACAATTGATATGTTCAATAAACTCAAGAATCCGGTTATTAAGGATGTAAATAAGCTGGTCTGGATTGTTGATCATAATATTCCTTCAGATAGTCCTAAAACTGCTGCATCACATAAGAAGATGCGTGATTTTGCAAGAGAAAAAGGTATTGCTTTTTATGAAGGAGAGGGCGTCTGTCATCAGATTATGATGGAAAATCATGTCAGACCAGGAGAATTAATATTTGGTGCTGATTCTCATACCTGTGCTTATGGTGCGCTTGGCGCCTTTGGAACAGGCGTTGGATGTACAGATTATTTATATGCCATGGTGACAGGAGAGTCTTGGCTATTAGTTCCGGAAACACTTAGGTTCAATCTGCATGGAACGTTAAAAAAAGGTGTATACGCCAGAGACTTAATTCTTACAATAATAGGAAAAATAGGAGCTAATGGTGCTAATTATATGGCTATGGAATTTGCTGGAGACGGCATGAAATCGTTATCCATGGCAGACAGAATATCAATTTGCAATCTGTGTGTTGAAGCCGGAGCAAAGACTGCGTTGATGGAGGTAGATGATATTGCGTTAGATTATCTAAAGTTAAATGGCAATAGAAAACCCAAGGCAATAGTTTCCTCGGATGAAGATGCAAATTTTGCAAAAATATTTGATATTAATCTTAATGAAATAGAACCTATCGTAGCTAAACCACATTTTGTAGATCAGGTGGTTGCAGCAACAGAATGCTTAGGAGTTCATATTGACGAAGCTTTCTTGGGCAGCTGTAATAATGGTCGTTTAGAGGACCTTAGGGTAGGTGCAAGTATTATTAAGGGCAAAAAAGTTTCAGATAAGGTTAGATTTCTTGTGGTTCCAGCATCAAGAACAGTGTATCAGGAAGCTATGGCTGAAGGTCTTATTGATATTTTTATGGACGCAGGTGCCATTGTGATGAATCCAAACTGTTCTGTATGTTGGGGAAGTTGCCAAGGGGTAATTGGCGAAGGAGAGACACTTATATCAACTGGAACTCGTAATTTTAAAGGAAGAGCTGGACATAAGGACAGTTTTGTATATTTGGCAAGTGCTGCAACTGTAACAGCATCTGCTATTGCAGGTTATATTACAACTGCTGATAGAATTTAGGAGAATAAAAATGAGTGAATCATTTACAGGTCGTGTTTGGATATTAGGAAATGATATTGATACAGATATAATTATTCCAACAGATTATCTGGCATTAAATACTGTTAAGGAAATGGCACCCTTTGGGTTTTCACCACTTAGACCGGAGTTAGCTAGTTTGATTAAAGAAGGCGATATTATTGTGGCTGGAAGTAATTTTGGATGTGGATCATCTAGAGAACAAGCTCCCGAGGTAGTAAAAGCGCTGGGGATTAAAGCTGTAATTGCAGACTCTTTTGCTCGTATTTTCTTTAGAAATGCAATAAACAATGGATTACTATTAATAGAATGTCCGGGATTATCGCAGATTGTAAAAGAAGGTGATGAGATAACAGTTGTACCAGGAAATCATATTACTTATGAGGATAAGGATTATCCTATAGCTTCACTTCCAGAGAATCTTATGGAGATACTAAAAGCAGGTGGTCTTGTTAGCGCTATGCGTGCAAGAAATGGTTTGACTGATTAAAGAGGAGGATATATGGGACAGACAATCATTGAAAAAATAATTGCTCATAATATAGGAGTTAAATCAGTTAAACCTGGTGATATAGTTACAGTTAATGTTGATCGTGTAATGTTGGATGACATCATGATTGCATTTGTTAATAAGAAGTTTGAAGAAATGGGATTTTCCAAGGTCTGGGATCCTGAAAAAATAGTTTTGATTTACGATCATTTTGTTCCTGCATCACAGGTTGATGATACAAGAGCGTACAAGGCTGGCGATGATTTTGTTGATAAGTATAACATAAAAAATATCCATAGATCCGATGGTATCTGTCATCAGCTTATGACAGAAGCTGGATATGTTAAGCCAGGAGATATTGTATTTGGTACAGACAGTCATACTACAACCTATGGCTGCGTTGGTGCTTTTTCTACAGGTATAGGTTATACCGAGATGGCAGGTATTCTTGGTACTGGTCAATTGTGGGTAAAGGTTCCTTCAACAATCAAGGTTACCATTAATGGCAATCTTCCTGAAGGAGTATATTCAAAGGATGTTATTCTAAGAATAATAGGTGATTTGACTGCTGCAGGTGCAACATATCAGGCTTTGGAATTTTGTGGCGATACTATTGAAAATATGTCCATTGCAAGTCGCATGACAATTTCGAATATGGCAATTGAAGCAGGAGCAAAATGTGCTCTATTCACTCCTGATTCAAAAACAGCAGAGTATTGTGATATAACTCTCAATGAATTTCAAATGAATCTGGTAGGGGATGAGGATGCCGTATATGCAAAGGAATTGGTGTACAAGGCTGAAGACTTCGTCCCAAATATGGCTTGTCCATCTCAGGTGGATGCTATCAAACCGGTATCTGAATTAAAAGGCACAAAAATTGATCAGGTTTTTATTGGCTCATGTACAAATGGTAGATTAGAAGATTTGCAAGCAGCAGCCGCTGTATTAAAGAACAAAACTATATGTCCATATGTTAAATTAATTATTACTCCTGCCAGTAGAAAAATCTATAAGGCAGCTTTGGCAGATGGAACTCTTGAGATATTGTCAAAAGCAGGGGCTATGATAACACATCCTGGTTGTGGACTTTGTTGTGGTAGAGCAGGTGGGATATTAACTGATGAAGAAGTTGTTGTTTCAACTAACAACCGTAATTTTTTGGGTAGAATGGGTACTTCCAAGGTTAAAATATATCTGGCAAGTCCTGCGACTGCAGCTATGTGCGCAATAAAAGGTGAGATTTAAATTGAAGTGCTTCCTCTATTCAGAGGAAGCACTAATTTTTAATTGTTTTATTAGCTTTGAAGGTAAATGAATTTGAGTATATATATTGGCATATTCTCTTGGAGACATTTCTTCTATAAAGTTTTGAAAAAAATCCTTTTTCAAACCCATTTTTTTACAATAATCTGAAGCTTTGTTATAAGCGATTGCAGCTTCCTCTTCAGATGAATATCTTCCGATTATGAAATCTCCGTTTACATGTATAACGGACTTGTATTTTGTTATACCGTTTTTTATTTCTTTTTGTACACCATGATATTTATTTATTACAATAATGTTTGAATATCTGTAATCGGTATCGTCACCATTTGCAAAGGAATAATCTCTACCAGCTACAGAAAAAGGTTTGATACCAAATCGCGATAAAATGCTGCATTGCATTCCATAATCTGCTACAAATAAATGATTTCCACGACATTGTATTTTGTGTTGTGAATAGTAGAATAAGTCGTCGTTATCAAACTTTAATATTCTGCTTTGTGATAAATAGTACAGAAAATATCCCTTTTGTAAATATATGGGATTCTTGAAGTAAATTTTGTTATCTCTGAAATTAAACAGACTGACAAGCTTATCATATGATAAAACTGAATTCTGATGTTTGTAATTTAGTAGATTTTCTTCATCAGAATCAATAATACTACCAGCTTCAAGATAGGCAATATGTGCCTTAGATTCACTTGAAAAACTGCCTAAGCTTATATGTTTTCCTTGATAGGTTATACTGGCGCGATAATATATTGTGCCATCTTTTTTGGTTGCTTTATATACTCCTGGTTTCAATTATTTCTCCTATATTTCTATATGAATTGAATTTATCATAAGTATTCACTATTGTGAAGCTGTGATGAAATATAATTTTTATAAATACAGTTTTTAAGATATTTTTCTTGCTACATATTATGCTTACGTATTATAATAATTCGGATGGCGAAAAGCTATCTGAAAGGAAGATATATTATGCTTAATAAGCTTGAGAAAAAGCTTGGGAAATATGCAATTAGCAACTTAACTGTATATTTGTTAATGGGCTATGCGTTAGGTTATTTGTTTACATTTGGAAGTAATTTTACTAATACTGATTTTATTGGAATGATTACTCTTGAGCCATATATGATTATTCATCATTTTCAAATATGGCGACTTTTTACATGGATATTAATTCCACCTGGAACATCCGTGTTTTGGGCAATATTTATGTTTTTGATGTATTATCAGCTAGGTACTGTCCTGGAAAGAAAATGGGGTTCATTTAGATATAATGTCTACATATTTGGAGGTATGCTGTTTACCATAATAGGTGCTTTTATTTCATATGGAATATGCTGTCTGTACAATGTTCCTACCTTGTCTCTGGGAATGGCATTTAGTACATATTATATTAATCTATCAATTTTTTTGGCTTTTGCAACATACTTTCAAGATGTACAGGTTAGGCTATATTTTCTCATACCAATTAAGATGAAATGGATGGCTATAGTTTATGTTGTAATTCTTGGAATTGAAATAGTACAGTATTTATTTTCGGGCGCAATATTCTATGCTGTTCCAATTATAAGTTCTTTGTTGAATTTTGTTATTTTTTATTTTTCAACAAAGGGTAGTAATAGGTATAACCCTAAAGAAATTCATAGAAAAGCAGAATTTAGAAGAGGCACAACCACACAGTCTAATATGCGGGTGAGTAAACCTATTTCAAGACATAGATGCGTTGTATGTGGCAGAACAGAGCTTACTAATCCTGATTTAGAATTCAGATTTTGTTCTAGATGTAATGGAAACTATGAATATTGTTCGGATCATCTATTTACACATACTCATGCAAACTAATTTGAAAGGATATGAATAATGGCAGAGGAATCAATTAGCAGAAATTTTATTGAAATAGAGATAGATAAAGACCTTAAGGAAGGGGTTTATGATCATGTATGTACCAGATTTCCACCTGAACCAAACGGATATCTGCATATAGGTCATGCTAAGTCCATAATTTTAAATTATGGGCTTGCACAACAATATAATGGCCAGTTTCACATGAGATTTGATGATACCAATCCAACAAAAGAAAAAGAAGAATTTGTAAATTCAATTAAAGCTGATATAGCTTGGCTTGGCGCAGATTGGGGAGAACATTTATATTTTGCATCCAATTATTTTGATCAGATGTATGAAATAGCACTTGAACTCATAAAAAAAGGAAGTGCGTATGTTTCTGATCTTACAGCTGAGCAGATGCGTGAATATAGGGGTGATTTTGAACGTCCAGGTAAAAATGATCCAAATCGCGACAGAAGTGTAGAAGAAAACCTTCAGATGTTTAAAGATATGAAGGAAGGTAAATATGAAGATGGAAGCCATACATTAAGAGCTAAAATTGATATGGCCAGTCCTAATATTAACATGAGAGATCCTATTCTTTACAGAGTGGCTCATATGACACATCACAACACTGGTGATAAATGGTGTATCTATCCAATGTATGACTTTGCTCATCCAATTGAGGACGCAATAGAGGGTATTACACATTCGATTTGTACTCTTGAATTTGAAGACCACAGACCTTTGTATGACTGGGTAGTTAAAGAGGCTGGTTTTGCTAATCCTCCTAGACAAATCGAGTTTGCAAAAATGTATCTTACCAACGTAGTTACAGGTAAAAGATATATTAAGAAGCTTGTTGAAGATGGTATTGTTGACGGATGGGATGATCCAAGATTAGTATCGATTGCAGCTCTTCGTCGTCGCGGGTTTACACCTGAATCTATTAAGAAGTTCGTTGAGCTTTCTGGGGTATCAAAAGCAAACAGCTCTTCTGATTATGCAATGCTTGAGTATTGCATCAGAGAAGATTTAAAAACAAAAAAGCCTAGAGTTATGGCAATTTTGGATCCTGTAAAATTAATAATAGATAATTATGAGGGTGATGAGGTTGAATGGCTGGATGCTCCTAACAATCTTGAAAATGAAGAGTTGGGAAGTCGAAAGGTTCCTTTTGGTAAGGTTTTATATATTGACAGAGAAGATTTTATGATTGAACCTCCTAAGAAATATTTTAGATTATACCCTGGAAATGAAGTTCGCCTTATGAATGCATATTTTGTCACATGTACAGGTTATAATTGTGATGAAGAGGGAAAGGTTACAGAGATTCATTGTACTTATGATCCAGCCACCAAGGGCGGAGATGCACCTGATGGAAGAAAAGTAAAAGGCACAATTCAATGGGTTGCAGAAAAAACTGCGATTAAGGCCGAAGTTCGTCTGTATGAAAACATTGTAGACGAAGAAAAAGGGGTGTATAATGAGGACGGAAGTCTTAATCTTAATCCAAACTCACTTACAGTCTTAAAGGACTGTCTTGTTGAACCTTCATTGAAGGGCGCAAAAGCATATGACAGTTTCCAGTTTGTAAGACAGGGATTCTTTACTGTGGATGCTAAGGATTCGACTGACGAGGCACTTGTGTTTAACAGAATAGTTTCTTTAAAGAGCTCATTTAAGTTACCAACAAATTAATTAGGGGTATTGTATGAATTTACTATCAGGACTTGAAAAATTTGGTTTTTCATTAGATGGTGATTTGGATATTTTGGCCGATGAGAAGAAGCAGACTGAAGAAGAAACCAAAACATCAGCTAAACCTAAGGAAGAAAAGGATTTTATCATCGACAAAAAGTGTAAGTGTCCAATTTGCGACAAGCCTTTTGTATATAGAGGGGTTGCCACTACACGACTTAAGAGAACTGAACCGGACTTTGATTTGAAACCTAATTTTGAAGCTGTTGATGTAAACAAATATGATGCAATTTGTTGTCCATATTGCGGATATTCTGCTCTATCTAATACATTTGACAAGATAGATTCAGCTAGAATGAAGTTAGTCAGGAATGAGTTCTGCCCAAAATACAAACCTCAGTATGAGGATTTGCCTGAGCTATTTACATACGAGTTTGCTGTTGAAAAGATGAAACTTGCATTAGTATGCTGTATGATGAAAAAGGGCAAACTTGCAGAAAAGTCTTACACCTGTTTGAAAATAGCTTGGCTTAGAAGAGGACAGATAGCTGAATTAGAAAACACAGAAGGCGCTGATCCAAAAGAGATAGAGGCTCTAAAAAAGGAATATGAGGGCTTTTATCGTCAAGCATATGATGGTTTTATGAAAGCTATAGCAACAGAAACACCTCCATTTTGTGGACTACCTTCTGAGACAGTAGAATTTATGCTGGCTAACATGGGCGTTTATTTTAAAGATTATGAAAATGCTGGAAAAATAGTTGCCAGATTGATTCAATCTCCAACTGCTAATCGTAAAATGAAAGATAAATGTGTTGATCTTAAAGACGAGATTACTGCAGCATTAAAATCAGAATAATAGTTTTGGTACCAGGGACCATTTTAGGTGCCTGGTATTTTTAGGTGATAATATGAGTTGGATAAAATATACAATTAATACTACAACAGATGCAGAAGATTTCATTAGTGCAATGCTAATGGAATTAGATATTACATCAATTGAGATAGATAATTATGTTCCAGTATCCGGAGAAAAACAAGGCGGAGAATTTGAGGAATTACAACCTGATTTGCCGGAGGATAACGGTCTGTCCAAGGTTTCTTTTTATCTTGATGAAACTGAAGATTATGAGAGCAAACTATCTGAAGTTAAGCTTGCTATAAGTGAACTTAAAGAAGAGATGGATATTGGTGATGGTTCAATTGATACCTCAATCACAAAGCAGGAGGATTGGATAAATAATTGGAAAGAATTCTTTAAGTCATTTTATATTGATGATATATTGATTAAACCTACATGGGAATCTCTTGATGATGCAGACAAGGATAAGCTTTTAATAGAGATTGATCCAGGCGTTTCTTTTGGCACAGGAAAGCATGAGACAACACAGCTATGTATACGTCAACTTAAAAAATATATTAAAGGCAATGAAGATATTTTAGATGTTGGCTGTGGAAGCGGAATTCTTTCTATTGTTGCACTTAAACTTGGAGTTAATAGTACAACAGGAACAGATATTGATGAAGATTGCATTGTATCAACCTATGAGAATTTTAAAGTCAATTCATTAGATAAGGCTTTAGGTCATTTTTATGCTGGTAACCTTATTGATGATGTTAATCTTCAGGATACTGTAGGTTATAACAAATATGACATAGTTGTTGCCAATATATTAGCAGATATTATAATTGCTATGGCGCCTGCTATTTTTCCTACCATGAAAGAAGGAGCTTTATTTATTTCCTCTGGAATTATCAATTTTAAGGAAAACGAAGTAAAAGAAGCTCTTGAGTCAGTAGGACTTAAGATTGTTGAGATTAACCATCAGGGTGAGTGGGTAAACATCACCGCAAGAAAGTAATGCAACAGGTATTTGTCGAAAATAAAAATGTTGATAATTGTTTTATAATTGGCGGAGAGGATGCATTTCATCTTATTAAGGTTGTAAGAATAAAGCCAGGCGAAAAAGTAAGAGTCAGTACATCCCAATCAAGCTATATTTGTAAGGTCAAGGATATTGATGGAGAAAGTGTTATCCTTGATATAGTTTGTGAAGACGAAAATACAGAACTTTCTAACAAAATATATCTGTTTCAGGCGATTCCAAAGGGGGATCGTTTTGAAGGAATAATAGAAAAATGTGTTGAGCTCGGAGTCTATGAGATTATTCCTGTCGAAATGAAAAATTGCGTTGTCAGACTTGATGATAAAAAGAAAGCAAGTCGTATTAAAAGATATCAAGCTATAGCAGATACAGCTGCAAGACAATCCAAAAGAAGTCTACAGCCTATAGTTAAAGATGTTATGAACTACAAAGAAGCTTTGGAATATGCCAGAGCAAATTGTACAGTTAAGCTTTTGCCGTATGAGTGCGCAAAAGGTATGACTAATACCTTTGAAGTTCTTGATTCAATTAATAAAGATGATAATATTGCAGTTTTTGTAGGTCCTGAAGGTGGATTTGATTCTATGGAAATAAATCTAGCCAGTGATTTTGAAGTAATTTCTTTGGGAAAGAGAATTCTTAGAACTGATTCTGCTGCAATATGTATGGCAAGTATGTTAATGCTTAAGAGTGAGGAATTAAACCTATAATGATATATTTTGACAATTCTGCTACAACAAGATGCTGTGATGAAGCTATGGCTGTAATGACTGAAGCATTACAGAATAATTTTGGGAACCCATCTTCTTTACATAATTTTGGGTTGGAATCTGAAAACTATATAAAAGATGCAAGAAGGATTATTTCAAAGATTTTAAAGTGCACAGAAAAAGAGATATATTTTACATCTGGTGGAACTGAAGGGAATAATCTTGCGCTAAAAGGTGGAGCAAATGCAGTAAAACGTCGTGGTAATCATATTATTACAACACCAATTGAACATGCTTCAGTGGATAATCCTGTAAACTATTTGAAAAAAGATATGGGTTTTGACATAGATTATGTTCCTGTTGATAAATATGGAGTAGTTGATGTTGAAGCGCTTAAAAAATTATTAAGACCGGACACTGTGTTGGTTTCTATTATGCTTGTCAATAACGAAATTGGTTCAATTCAGCCTGTGGAAGAAATCGGTAAACTTGTAAAGTCCAATAATCCTGAATGCCTGTTTCATGTGGATGCAATTCAAGGCTTTGGAAAAATGATTATTGTTCCCAAGAATGCTTCTATTGATTTGCTGACTGTCAGTGGTCATAAAATTCATGGGCCTAAGGGAAGTGGATTTATATATATAAATAATAAAGTTCGAGTAGTTCCAGAAATACTTGGCGGTGGTCAGGAATATGGTATGAGAAGCGGTACAGAGAATGTTCCGGCAATTGCAGGCCTTGCTGTAGCAAGTAAGCTTTGTTATGACAATCTTGATTCTAACCGTAATCATATGTATGAGCTTCGTAATCATTTTATTAAAGAAGCATCTGTTATTGATGGATTATCAATAAATGGACATCTTGACAATACCAATGCACCGCATATAATTAGTGTTTCGGTTAGAGGTGTTAGAGCTGAGGTGCTTTTGCATACTTTGGAAGATAGAGGTATATTTGTTTCAGCAGGTAGCGCATGTTCATCTAATAAACCCGCAATAAGTAGAACCTTGAAGGCTATTGGACTGGATAAGGAACTGTTGGATTCTACTGTAAGAATTAGTTTTTGTCCAGAAAACACTGTTGATGAAGTAGACCAGTGTATTAAGGTGTTAAATGAGATTATCCCTCAGTTAACAAAATATTCTAGAAAATAAGGAGTAGGTATGACTTATCAGGCATTTTTGATTAAATATTCTGAAATAGGTGTTAAAGGTAAAAATCGTTATGTGTTTGAGGATGCACTTGTTCGTCAGATTAAAAGAGCATTAGACCATGTCGATGGTGAATTTAAGGTTATCAAACAATCAGGACGTATTTTTATTTCTGTTGAAAGTGAATCATATGATTATGATGCAACCATAGATGCTTTACAGCACGTATTTGGTATTTGCGCAATTTGTCCAACCGTAATTGTTCCAGATGAAGGCTTTGATAAGCTGGCAGATGCAGTCATTAAATTTGTTGGAGAAGAGTTTGATAATCGTAATTTTACCTTTAAAGTATTTGGTCGCAGAGCAAACAAGCATTATCCTATGACATCAATGGAAGTTGCAGCTGAAGTAGGCGCCAGACTTCTTGAAGCATACCCTGAGATGAAGGTTGATGTTCATCATCCTCAAAAGATGATTTTTGTGGAAGTAAGGGAAAATATTGCTATTTATGCAAATGAGATACCTGGTCCTTGTGGAATGCCTGTAGGTACTGCTGGAAAAGCTATGCTTTTATTATCGGGAGGTATAGATTCTCCAGTTGCCGGATATATGATTTCTAAAAGAGGAGTTGTACTTTCAGCTACATATTTCCATGCGCCTCCTTATACTTCAGAGCGTGCAAAGCAAAAGGTTGTGGATTTGGCTAAGCTTGTATCCAAGTACTCTGGCCCAATTGATTTACATATTGTGAATTTTACTGATATTCAATTATATATTTATGAGAAATGCTTGCATGAAGAACTCACAATCATCATGCGAAGATATATGATGAGAATAGCAGAACACTTTGCAAAAGAGGATGGATGTATTGGTCTTATTACAGGAGAATCAATAGGACAGGTTGCAAGTCAGACTATGCAGTCACTTAACTGTACAAATGCTGTATGCACGTTGCCTGTTTATAGACCTCTAATAGCATTTGATAAACAGGATATTGTTGATATTTCTGAGAAGATTAATACATATGAGACGTCAATTCTTCCTTATGAAGATTGTTGTACTATTTTTGTAGCAAAACATCCTGCCACAAAGCCAAAGCTGGAAGTTATTGAAAAAAGTGAAAAGAATCTCGAAGAAAAGATAGATGAACTTGTTAAAATAGCGATAGAGACAACTGAAACTATTACTGTTGAAGCATAATGTAAAAAAAAAGAGCTTTGCATAATGCAAAGCTCTTGATGATAACATTAATTAGATAATGTAGTCTTTAAGTGTAGACATTACATCCTCAGCATCACCCTCAGCGTGTACTGTAAGGTCGATTGGCTTAGATAGATCTAATGAGAAGATACCCATAATAGACTTAGCATCAATTACATATCTACCACTAACAAGATCAAAATCATAATCAAACTGACTGATAGTGTTAACAAATGCCTTAACTTTGTCAATTGAGTTAAGCGAAATCTGTACTGTTTTCATTATTTAGCCTCCTAAAAGATTAATATTTAGATAAATTCATAGTAAATCAACACATAATAAAAGTCAATGAGTGCAAATACAAAATTAAAAAAAGCTGCCCTGCATAATTTGGGATGCAAAGTAAATTCATATGAGACTCAGGCGATGACCGAACTATTGATTGCAGACGGTTATCAGATAGTTGGGTTTGAAGAAAAAGCAGATGTATATGTGATTAATACCTGTTCTGTTACCAATGTCGCTGATAGAAAATCCCGACAAATGATTCATCGTTGTAAAAAAAATAATAAAGACGCCATTGTAGTTGCTACAGGCTGCTATATTCAAAATTTTGGTAAAGATGAAGCTGATAATCTTGGTGTAGATATTATTCTTGGAAATAATAAAAAAAGCGAACTTATAGACGCGATTAATGAGTGTATCTGTAATAAACAGCCTGTATCTAACTATTTAGATATTAACGATGGTGTAGTAGATTACGAGTGTATGAATATTACTGAAGATCAAGAGCATACCAGGGCTTTCGTAAAAGTTCAGGATGGATGTAATCAGTTTTGTTCGTATTGTATTATTCCATTTGCCAGAGGCAGAGTTAGAAGCAGAACAATAGATGACGTATTAAACGAAGTAAATAAGTTAGCTAAAAACAATTACAAAGAGGTAGTAATTACTGGTATTCATCTTAGTTCTTACGGCAAAGATGAAGATTATGATTTGGGTGATCTTCTTGAAAAAATTCATGAAATAGATGGGATTCAACGAATTCGTTTGGGCTCTTTAGAACCACAAATTGTTACAGAAGAGTTTACATCAAGAATAGCTTCTTTGAATAAGCTTTGTCCACATTTTCATTTATCACTTCAATCTGGATGCGACACCGTGTTGGGAAGAATGAATAGAAAGTATACCACCAAAGAATACAAAAATGGTTGTGATATTCTTAGAAAGTATTTTGTTAATCCTGCAATCACAACAGATGTTATTGTTGGATTTCCACAGGAAACAGAAGAGGAATACTTACAGACATTTGATTTTGTAAAGGATATATCTTTTTATGAAATGCATGTGTTTTCATATTCTAAGCGCGAAGGAACCAAAGCTGCAAAGATGACAGGGCAAGTACCAAATTCCGTCAAAAAGTTTAGAAGCAACCAGATGATTGAATTGGCCAATACAATGTCTATTTCTTATCGAAAAGAGTTTATTGGGAAAAAGCTTTCAGTACTATTTGAAGAGATTATATTAATTGATGGCAAAGAATATGCTGTAGGTTTTTCAAAGGAATATATTAAATGTGCAATCCCTATAATAGATAACAATCATTTTGTCAATAATATTGTTGAAGTTGTAGGACGCAAATATGACACAATTTTAGAGTACTTATTTGTTGAAATTTAAGTATTACTATATTAAAATGAAGGCGTACACGTGGGTTATCTACTTGTGAGGACGTTATTCAATGGCGGATTTATCAAATACACAATATTTCAAAGTTCAGAAGGATAATAGTTTAGG
>JABUSV010000009.1 GCA_021442555.1 Pseudobutyrivibrio sp.
ATATAGTTCTTTTTTCGCTATGTCATCACCTGGAGTGGAATACCCTTCCAGAAGTCCCAATACCATAGATATTCAGCTGATAGCACCACACACCTCCCGCATTCGACCCATGCCTCCACCAAAGGGTGATGCTATACGAAGAGCTGTATCTTCATCCATACCTGTTACGTCTGTAAAGGCTAGCATTATGCTTTGTGAACAGTTATATCCCCTTTTAAAATTCTCTCTGGCTAACGCCTCATGCTTAGTGTAATCTTCCATTATTCTATACCAAAATATTTATCTATTCCGTTGGCAATACCTTGTACCATGAGATTCTGGTAATCCTCAGTTGCCATAAGAGTATCTTCGTTTGGGTTGGTCATATATCCCATCTCAAGAATGGTAACAGGCACCTGACACCAGTTGATACCACTCATTGTATCCGTCTCCCAGATTCGCTCTCTCTTGCAATTGGTTGCTGCTACAAACTCATCCAATACATATTTTGACAGATTGTAGCTTTCTTCATATAAAGAGCCATTATACGGATTTGAAGAAGTCTGACATATGGTCATGGCGCCATTGGCCGCACTGCTGTCCGCCCCATTGGCATGGACTCTGATAAAAGCATCCGCCATGGCTTCGTTGGCAACAGCTGCCCTCTTTGAATTACTAATATCAACATCATTGGTAGTTCTAACCATGATAACATCATATCCTCTGTATTCTAACTCCTGGGAAAGCTTAAGGCTCACATCCAAAGTAAGCTGATACTCCATAAGTCCTGTGGTTGTTCCATGGGTTCCACCGGTAACCTTGGCCTTGGTCTCAGAAGCTCCTGGGCCAATGGGCTCCTTATCATTGTTACCCTTGGACTGATGACCTGCATCTATTACAACCAAAAGTCCGTTAGGACCTGAACATAACGGTCTCATAGGTAATACCACAACTGAATCTATAACGACTTCCTTAAATCGTTGTATATCAATAACTTGGGTTGGTTCTGGTGTAACTGTAATCTTTACAACCTCTTCATCCGACGTATTCTTTGACACCTCTTGTTCTTTTTTACAGCCAACCATAATCAGCAACAAGACAGCCATACATATAATGCCATATCTTTTTATTAATCTTTTCAATCTCATCACCGGGTCTAATCTCCTGTTGTAAAGCAAAGTCTTGGATTAATCTAATGTTTCAAACACCAGTAAATAACCACTGTCTACTGTTATTCTGGCTTCGTTTTCTACAATCTCGTTGCTTATGCCTCTGGATTTGTCGCAACAGAATGTAAAATCCTTTGTCTCATACTTGAAGCCTGACATATTTACACCAGTAGCCACTCCGCCCCATGGCACTACCGAAACAAATCTGCCATACTGATTATCCTTTGACAAAACCATAGAATGGTTAATAATTCTGATGCGATTATTCTTATCCAATATAATAACATTTCTGCCTCTTTCAAGGCCCAGCATCAACAAGCTAAAATTGCCTGCAACATGATCTAATCTTGTGCCAGTGGCTCCCAACAGATAGATGTCACCATCACTGTTGTCAAATGCGATATTTAATGCAGCCTCTGTGTCTGTATCATCCTTTATCGGATTGAGCTTTTCAAAGGCTATTCCGCTGTTTTTTGCGTATTCCAACGCTGCACTGTTGGCTGAATCAAAATCTCCAATAATAAAATCAGGCTTGACAGCCAGCCTAATGCAAGCTTCAAGCCCTTTATCTGCAGCGATAATATATAAATCATTGGATACACTATTGTTACATAAGTCCAGTAATATTGAATCCTCAACATTACCTCCTGAAATAATAACTGCGTCCATTACATCCTCTCAAGAAAATATTTAACATTATCTGCTATGTCGCCCTTGAATACAGAGCTTCCGGAAACAATAACATTGGCACCTGCATCAAGTACCTCCTGAAGATTATCTCTGGTTATTCCACCATCCACCTGAATATCATAGCTTAGATTATTGTCAGCGGCATATTTTGCCACCTGTCTGATCTTATCTAGCGTATATGTTATAAATGACTGTCCACCAAAACCTGGATTGACTGTCATCACAAGTACCATGTCTACTTTGCCAAGTACATGTAAGATACTGTCTACTGGAGTTGCAGGATTGATAGCGACCGCAGCCTTGACTCCAAGACGTTTGATTCTCTCTATGGTTGCATCAAGATGCTTACAGGCCTCTGCATGTACTGTAATACTGTCAGCTCCAACCTTGACAAAATCCTCCAAATATCTGTCTGGATCAGCTATCATAAGATGAACATCAAAAAATCTATTGGTATAAGGTCTGATAGATGAAATCACAGGCATACCATATGTGATGCTTGGAACAAACATGCCATCCATAACATCTATATGTACATACTGAGCCCCAGCCTCGTCACATATACGAAGCTGTTCCCCTAATATTCCAAAATCTGCTGATAGGATTGAAGGTGCTAATATTCTCATCATTAATATTTCCTCTTACTGCTAATCTCCTGATATAGTTGCAGATAATTGTCATACCTGCTCTGTGCAATATCCCCCGATTCCACAGCTTCTTTAACCCCACAGTCTGGTTCTTTGTAATGAGCACAGCCAGTAAATCTGCAATGCTGTGATGGTTCCATAAATTCAGGAAACAGCTTAAATAGCTCTAATGCTTCACAATCTGGAACGAAGATAGAAGAAAAACCAGGCGTGTCCATTATATATGTATTATCATCAATTGCAAGCAATTGTGAGTGCCTCGTTGTATGTTTTCCTCGTCCAATCTTCTCTGAAATATCTCCGGTTTCCATGGAGTTCTCTATGGTAAGCAGATTGACAAGGGATGATTTTCCTACACCTGAAGGTCCCGCAACAGTGGATGTTTTGCCTTTTAACACCTCTTTCAGTTCATCCAGGCCATGTTCCATCTGAGCAGAGGTCATAAGAACCCTGTATCCTGCAGGCTCGTAGGTTTTTCTCATAGTTTCTATGAAATTATCATCTAACAAATCACTCTTGTTAAAACAAATAACAACTGGAATGTCTACTGCTTCCATCATAACCAAAAACCTATCCAAAAGATTGAGATTAGGTTCAGGATGCGATACGGCAAAAATAACAACAGCCTGATCTACATTGGCTACAGCTGGCCTGATTAATTCACTCTTTCTATGGTGTATCTCTACGATACTTCCTATATGGTTGTCCTTATCAACAGCCTCCAAGGAAACATCATCGCCAACCAAAGGTTTGATTCCATCCTTGCGAAAAGCCCCCTTTGCCTTGCATTCATATATACCATCTCCTGCTACATGTACATAGTAGAAGCCGGCGATACCTTTGATTATCTTGCCATACATCATATTATTCAATAGCTGTACCTACTAATGTGCCAGACTCACTGTATTCCTTGAATGTGGCAGGGTCATAACATGCTTCTGTATGCTTATGACTGCCATCAGTATTTCCACAAATAGTTGAAGCATTTGAATCAATGCCTTTGTATGTGTAATTGATAGTGACCTCTGCCACATCACTTAGCTGGAAGCTACCCTTTTGTCCCTTTAACAGAGTACCAGTATTACCTGTAGAAAGTGTGTAATTAATATCATAATCATATGGACCAAAAGAGAACTTGTAAGCAGTATTCTTGTTGCCCTTGGAAATAACCAGCGTAATGTTAGTACCAGGATCCACTACCTTGCCTGCAGCTTCAGACTGGCTGATGACACATCCTGATGCTACATTGGTTGAAAACTCCTGGGATGTAGATGTCACATTAAGACCTGCATCATTGAGAGTTGCAATGGCTGTCTCCTGGTCCTTGCCCACAACATTAGGAACGTTGATCGCAGCTGTCCCCTGGCTTATAACAAGCGCTATGGTATCGCCTGCAGTAGCAGATCCACCTGCTGCTGGTGACTGACTGATAACGAGTCCTGCAGCTACAGAAGAATCATTCTGGAAGGTACGTGAAAACTTGAGTCCCAAATCATCCAATGCCTTTTTGGCTGACTCCTCTGTGTAACCCTTGAGATCTGGTATAGTAACCTGTTCTGCAGCAGGTTCCTTGGTTGGTTCTGATGTACTTGAACTATTAGGTTCATCATCCTTGGCTATTCTAATCTCTAGCTTGCCATCTGCAATCTTGAATTCTTCACCTTCTGCTACAGATTGCTCATATACCTTGCCTACAGCCTTATCACTGTTTTCATCAACTTCAAGATAAGCAATAGTTATGTTTGATGGCTTAAGTCCTATGTCATAAAGAGCATCCAGTGCTTCCTTTTCCTCGTAGCCAACCACGCTAATCATGGTAGTCTGTTCCTTATCCTTGCCAAAATGGAACAAATCAAACACATTGTTTACTACAAAAATAATTATTCCAACTATAATGACCCCTACTATGATGCCCATAATGGTCATAATCTTGTCCATCTTGGAGTTGGACTCCTCATCATCGTAGCCATCATCATATTCATCATCATAATATTCATCGTCATATTCATCATCGTAATACTCATCATTATTATCACGATCTGCGATGATTGCCTCTGCAGCCCTAGCACTAATAGACTGCTGTTCTTCTGCAGTTATAATACGAGTCTTTTCAAAACCAGACTCTACTATTGTAACAAAATCTTCATTAGGACTAACAAGAGCCTTTTTTAAATCCATAAGAAGATCTGAGATTGTAGCATATCTGCGATCAGGGCTCTTCATGGTAGCCTTGAGTATTATTTTTTCAAGTGAAACAGGCAATTCTCTTGCATAAGCAGATGGCGCTACCATATCCTGCTGAAGATGCTGAATAGCTATGGCTACTGTATTGTCACCATCAAATGGAACACGGCCTGTTACCATCTCATACATAACAATACCCAAAGAATAAATATCACTCTTACCATCTACAAAACCATTTCTAGCCTGTTCTGGTGAAGAATAATGTACAGAACCCATGACATCTGCATGGATAGTATTGCTGGATGCAGCTCTTGCTATACCAAAATCTGTAACCTTAACCTTACCCTCTGTAGAAATAATAATATTCTGTGGCTTTATGTCTCTGTGGATGATTCCCTTAAGATGTGCAGCCTCAATACCTCTGCCTACCTGAATAGCTATGCTTACAGCTTCCTTAAAGTTGAGCTGTCCCTTTTTTTCAATATATGTCTTGAGAGTAATACCCTCTACGTACTCCATAACAATGAAATACATTCCATTTTCTGAACCTACATCGTAGATGTTTACGATGTTTGGATGTTCTAAGCCTGCTGCCGACTGAGCTTCTGTTCTAAATTTTGCAACAAAGGTTGCATCTTCAGCAAACTCCGCCTTAAGGACCTTGATAGCTATCACTCTGTCCAGCACATGATCCTTGGCTTTATATACGTCAGACATTCCGCCTGCACCAACTTTATCTAATATCTCATAGCGATCTGCTATAAATGTACCTTGCATTAACATAAGTCTACCCTCTTAGAATGGTTCAATTACTATGGCTGAAACATTATCTCTGCCACCATTGTTGTTAGCCAGTTCAACAAGACGTGTTGCCTTGTTTTCTATAGTGTCTGTAGATCCAAGGACACTAAGTATATCCCTGTCATCTACCATGTTGGTAAGGCCATCTGAGCACAGCAAAACCCTCTCATAGCCTTTAAGAGTAACATCAAAGTAATCAACATTAACAGTCTTCTCAGCACCTACAGCTCGAGTAATCATGTTCTTTCGCTTATCACTTTTTGCATCCTTGGCATCTAACTCCCCATTACGGACGAGCTCCGCTACCACTGAATGGTCTCTTGTAATCTGGGTAAGCTTTGTCTTGCCGGCTACATATAATCTGCTGTCACCTACATTGCCAACAAAAAGATGGTTACCAATGACAGAAGCCATTACTATAGTTGTACCCATTCCATTTTTAGTCAAATCCCTGTTAGCTTCTTCATATATAATTGCATTAGCTTTTTGGATTGCCTGTTCGAATATGCTTACAGGCTGTGATAAATTAGATGACTGTGCTACCTCTTCAAGTACAACCTCAACTGTGCGCACAGATGCATAATCCCCAGCATTCTGTCCGCCCATGCCATCGGCTACAATGTACAAATTGGGTAATGCACCGCACTTTTGATCAGTCATGTAGACTGTATCCTGATTCAGGTCACGCTTGCACCCTACATCAGTCAATGCAAAACTCTTCATTACTTTCCCCTTTTTTGGCATCTGAATGACGCTTTCTTAGTTGTCCACAGGCCCCATCAATATCACGGCCCATTTCCCTTCTAATAGTAACATTCTTTATGTATTTTTCAATCTTTTTTTGGAAGGCATAAGCCCTGTCTGTACTAGGTGCAGTGTAATCTCTTTCCTTAATCGGATTCACAGGAATAAGGTTGACGTGACAGTTAATATCACCAATCAACATACCTAATTCCTGAGCGTCTTCATCTGAGTCATTAACACCTGCCACAAGACTGTATTCAAAGGTTATTCTTCTACCTGTCTTATCAAAATAATATCTTGTAGCATCTACTACTTCATGAATATCATAAGACTTTGCTATTGGCATCAGGCTAAGACGTTTATCCTGATTGGAAGCATGCAAAGAAATGGCAAGAGTGATAGCCAAATCTTCTTCTGCCAATTGCTTAATCTTAGGAACCAGTCCGCAGGTTGAAACTGTAATATTTCTCTGGGAAATATTAAGTCCCCTCTCATCAGAAAGTAGTCTGATAAAACGAATAAGATTATCATAATTATCAAGAGGTTCGCCTGTACCCATAACTACAAGATTGGATACTCTTTCTCCTGTATCTCTTGAGATCCGATATATCTGATCCAACATCTCTGATGCAGTTAGATTTCTAAGCCAGCCATCCAAAGTTGATGCACAGAATCTGCAACCCATCTTACAGCCTACCTGAGAAGAAATGCATACAGAATTGCCATGCTTGTAGCTCATCCAGACAGACTCCACCATCTGGCCATCCCCCAGCTCAAATAAATATTTACGTGTTCCATCTATCTGAGATATCTGTCTGTCAATTTGTTTGAGACTGACATAGTCACAATTAGAAATTAATTTTTCTTTTAATTTCTTAGGAATATTGGACATTTCTTCGAAGTCAGAAGCAAGATGAACATGCATCCACTCGTATAATTGCTTTGCACGAAACTTTGGTTCACCCAAAGTATTCACAACAAAAGATTCTAATTCTTCGTATGTTAATGACTTAATATCTATTTTTTCTGTAGCTTGCATAAATAAAATCCATCGTGCTTCTCACTTGGGAAAAGCTGCTTTTCAAAACTGACTGTGAATTCCTGGTGTCTTTTAATAAAATCTGCCACCTGCAGTTCATTTTCGTCCTTATTAATAGTACATGTGGAGTACAAAAGAGTTCCACCTGGCTTTACATATTGACAGACCGTATCAAGTATATTCCTTTGAAGAGCGCAAAGCTCATCTAATTGCTCCTTTGACTCATTATATTTGATGTCTGGCTTTTTGCGAATAATACCAAGACCAGAACAAGGTAAATCTGCTATAACCACGTCAGCACTTTCTATTGCAGAATCATCTAATTTTGTAGCATCCCACTGAATAGCATCAATATTTGAAGCCCTTTGACGGTCTATGTTTTCTCTGATTATTGCCACCTTTTTATCGGTAAGATCTCGCGCCTGAACATGTCCTGTGCCCTGCATGATTTCTGCCGCATGCAGTGCTTTTCCCCCAGGGGCAGCGCAAACATCTATGATATTATATCCTGTTTTAATATTACAATTATGTGCCACCTGCATAGAAGAATAATCCTGTATATAGAACATTCCTTCAAAAAACTCTGCAATGGCCGTCACTGAATCAAATCCACTGATATAAGCAGCTTCACTAATATCTTCATCTAATGCACAAGCAATCCCATGCCTCTCTAATCGTCTTTTCAGCTCATCTGGTTTAACCAGGGCCGTATTAATCCTGATGCACAGCCCCTTGGCCTCCTGCAAAAAGGCCTCGCAAATCTGAGCTGTTTTATCAAAACCGTAGTCACTAATCCATTTGTCTACTATCCACTGCGGCATGGAATATCTGGTGCTGATGTCAGGATAATCTAATGGTCTGTCACTGTTTCTTGCCACATTGCGAAGCACTCCGTTTACAAAGCCGGATAAGCCCTGAAAGCCTCGTTTTTTAGCAAGCTTAACGTATTCATCACATGTTGCTGCAGCTCTGATGCCGTCCATATAATATATCTCGTAGACGCCCATCCTGAGGATAGTTCTGATAAATGGCTTCATCTTGCTAACTGGAGTCTTGGAATAGAGCATTATAATGTAATCAAGTTCTATCTTTCGTTCCACACATCCATTTACAATACGCGTAAGAAAAGCACGCTCATTTTTTTCAAAATAAGCGTACTTGTCCAATACCATCTTCATATATATATGGGAAAACTGCCCATGTTCTGTTATTTCTATAAGCGCATCTGTCGCTATCTCTCTTAGATTATACCTAGCCAAGCTTTACTCCCTCAGTAAGATTGTATCCTCTTAAAAAATCTCCTGCCTTCATGCGTTTTTTGCCTTCAAGCTGAAGTTCCATAATATATAGACTGTCTAATCCACAGTTAACTGTAAATCCTGTCTTGTCAACTGCAATAACTTCTCCAGGCTGTCCTTTATTTACTCCGCTTACAACCTTTGCGCTCCAAAGTTTTAATGTCTTGCCATCAAGCTTGGTATAGGCTGATGGCCATGGGTTAAGCCCTCTAATCTGTCTTTCAATGACAACAGCAGCATTGGAAAAATCAATACAGCCGTCCTCTTTTTTAATCATGCCAACATGTGTTGCCTCTGATTCATCCTGAGGCTGTGGTGTAATCATACCCTTTGAAAGCTTATCAATAGTCTCAACAATAAGCTCTCCGCCCATTACAGCAAGCTTGTCAAATAAAGAGCCGCCAGTCTCATCTGATGCAAGCTTATATTCTTTTTTCAAAAGCATATCGCCATCATCAATACCTGCAGCCATCATCATAGTAGTTACGCCACTGACTTCATCTCCATTTAAAACAGCCCACTGAATAGGTGCTGCACCTCGATATTTAGGTAGTAAAGATGCATGTACATTGATACAGCCAAAACGTGGCATATCAAGTATCTCCTGAGACAAAATCTGGCCAAAGGCTGTAACTACAAACAAATCCGCCTCGTATTTTTTAAGCTCTGCTACAGCTTCAGGTCTTTTGATACGCTCTGGCTGAAATACCGGAATATCGTGTTCTAGTGCCCATTCCTTTACAGGTGAAGGGGATAATGCTCCACTTCTGCCTCTTGGTTTGTCAGGCTGAGTAACCACAAGTGTTATCTCATGAGAAGCTTTGTATATGGCATCAACTGTGGCCACAGAAAAATCAGGTGTACCCATAAAAACTATCTTCATAGTATTATTATTCCTCTATATCTTCATCTGCATCAGGAAGATTATCAACATCATATAGCTGACCTTCTACCTTTTCTGTATACATATGTCCATCAAGGTGATCAATCTCGTGTAATAACGCTCTTGCCATAAGTTCCTCACCTTCTACAATGTACTCTTGCATATTTTCATCGAAAGCTCTTACCTTTGCATAGTTTGGTCTTGTAACCTCACCAGCCTTGCCTGGCAGTGAAAGACAACCCTCCTGGCCAGTCTGTTCGCCACTGGTCTCAAGAACCTCAGGGTTAACCAATACGATTGGTCCATCTCCTATATCTACTACCGCAATTCTGCGTAATATACCTACCTGAGGTGCAGCAAGTCCAACCCCATCAGCTTCATACATGGTATCAAGCATATCCTCGATAAGTGTTTTTGTTCTGTCAGTCATTTCCACAACAGGCTTGCACACCTTTGTAAGACATTCATCACCAACTGTTCTAATCTCTCTAATTGCCATTTCTTTCCTCCTACAGCGTATTGATAGGATCAAAATCAAACCAGGTAGATGTGTTCCTATACTGCTTTTGTTCAAGCAAATACGCCTCAATCTGGTCCTTTATAAAAACCAGTTGATTATAATCTTTATTTTTTACATATATAACCTTGCGATATACATCCTTAAGCTTGCCAATATATGCATCAGCAGGTCCTAATACATTAGACCTGGTATTACACCTGTCAATAATGTTCTTAATCTCATTTGCCTGTCCTGTCGCCTGTTCCAACTTCTCCGAGGCTATAGTAATACCTAACATATGGGCTGCCGGTGGATAATGAAGCATACGCCTGTATGCAATCTCCTGCCTGTAAAAGCTGTCATAGTCCTGAGCTGCCGATGCAACAATAGCATAATTGTCTGGCTGATAGGTCTGAATGATAGCCTCACCTGCTTTTGAGCCTCTGCCTGCTCTGCCAACTGCCTGAGTCAGTAACTGAAAGGTTCTCTCACCACTGTGATAATCTGAATCGTTAAGAGATATATCAGCTGCTATTACTCCTACCAAAGTAACATTGGCAAAATCATGACCTTTTACTATCATCTGAGTTCCAATCAAAACATCTGCCTCTCCTGCAGCAAAGGAAGCCAAAATCTCGTCATGTCCATCCTTGCCTCGGGTAGTATCAGCATCCATACGAAGTACCCTGGCTGATGGAAATTGTTCCCTAATAATCTCCTCTAATCTTTGAGTACCAGCCTTGAAGGTTCCTATGTATTTTGAACCACAGTCAGGGCAGGATGTGGGCTTAAATGTGTCAAATCCGCAGTAATGACATCGCATGTGACCATCATTATGAAGATGCAGCGAAACATCGCAATGTGGGCATTTTATCACAGACCCGCATGCCCTGCAAGAAACGAAGCCCATAAGACCTCGTCTGTTTAAAAAAACCATGGACTGCTCTTTCTTTTCAAGCCTGTCCTTAAGTGCAAGTTGTAAGCTGCGACTAAGCATTGACTTGTTGCCAGCTGCCAGTTCTTCTCTAAGATCCACAACCTCACACGCTGCCATAGCCTGACCAGCAGCTCTTTTTTCCAGATTAATCAGCTCATATGTGCCATTTTCTGCCATCGCATAGCTTTCCACACTTGGTGTAGCTGACCCCAAAACCACAGATGCCTTGGCAAGACCTGCCCTGTAAATAGCCGTCTCTCTGGCATGGTATCTTGGAATAACTTCTGATTTGTAAGTAGGCTCATGCTCTTCATCAATGATTATAAGTCCCAAATTTTCAAAAGGTGTGAACAATGCACTTCTTGGGCCAATCATAACACTGATTTCACCTTTTTTTGCACGTTCAAACTGATCGAATCTCTCCCCTGGAGACATTTTACTGTTTAATATGGAAACCTTATCGCCAAATCTTGCGTAAAACCTCATAAGAGTCTGGTAAGTAAGGGCTATTTCAGGAATAAGCACAATAACCTGTCTTCCCATTGCCAATACTTTATCCATAATCTCCATGTATACTTCTGTCTTGCCGCTTCCTGTGACACCATGTATAAGATAAGTCTTGTATATCTGATTGCTGTAATCTGTCAAAACCTTGTCTACCGCCGACTGTTGCATATCATTTAATGTAACTTTTTTTCGATAATTGTCAGTTGCAGCAACAGGATTACGGTATTCACGATAAAAATCCAAGGCAATAATAGCCTTGGCCTCTAAATCTCTGATTACAGCAGAGCTGATCTGAAGATTCTTGGTGACTAAGTCCCACTCCAACACTTCATTGTCAATAAGCTCTCTCAGAAGACGCTCCTTGCCAACACTGTGATTTTTTCTGGCACACAGCTCGTTTAATTCAATCTGTGCCTGTTCCCTTGAAATAAGAAGCCTTATCTTCTTTTTTTCCCTGGCTGCCTCCTTCTTTTTGATAGGAATAACCGTACGAAGAGCCTGGTTCATGGTGGAACCATAGTGCCTTTTCATCCAGCCTGCCAATGTAATAAGCTGGGACTCAATGGGGATAGACTCTGTAACAACGCGTGCTATAGCCTTAAGCTTTGTAACATCAAAGCTCGGAGTATCTGTTATATCAACTACATAGCCTGTGATGGCTCTGTCCCCCTTGCCAAAGGGTATCACTACCTGTGAGCCAATATGGACAACATCCTTAAGATGAGCAGGAACTATATATTGAAATGTTTTATCTAGTTTTTCATGTGAAATATCAATAATAATATCAGCGTAAATCATGAAAATATCTTAACATAATGTGTTAAATATCTCTAGAAATTCTGGGATTATGTTGTATAATTCTAGAGAGAAACTGACGATGCCATATTTGCAAAGTCAGATAAGACAATTCTACCTATTATCAAAGGAGATATATATGCGACATCTTATGAGCCCTCTTGATTTTACCACAGAGGAATTAGAAAAGCTTATGGACTTAGCCGACGACATCAAAGACAACAGACCAAAATATGCAAAGATTTGCGACGGACGTACATTAGCTACCTGTTTCTATGAGCCAAGCACACGAACTCGTTTATCTTTTGAGGCGGCCATGTTAAATCTTGGCGGCAACGTTCTTGGTTTTTCTGAAGCTTCTTCATCTTCGGCAGCCAAAGGCGAAAGTGTATCAGACACTATCAGAGTTATTTCTTCATATGCTGACATCTGTGCAATGAGACATCCAAAGGAAGGCGCACCACTTGTTGCATCAACCAAGTCTCGTATTCCAGTTATCAATGCAGGTGACGGTGGTCATCAGCATCCTACCCAGACACTTACAGATTTATATACCATCCGCTCTCTCAAGGGTGAGATAAAAGATATTACCATTGGACTTTGTGGAGATTTAAAGTTCGGTCGTACAGTCCACTCTCTTATCAACGCTCTAGTAAGATATGAAGGAATCAGATTCGTACTCATTTCTCCAGAGGAGCTAAGAGTTCCAGAGTACATCCGAGAGGACGTACTGGACAAAGCAGGTGCACAATACAAAGAGGTCGAACAGCTTGATGAGGTAATGCCTGAGCTTGATATTCTCTATATGACACGTGTTCAGCGTGAGCGTTTCTTCAACGAAGAAGACTATATTAGAATGAAGGATTTCTATATTCTAAATGCCGAGAAGATGACACTTGCAAAAAAAGACATGATGGTACTTCATCCTCTTCCAAGAGTTAATGAGATATCTGTTGAGGTTGATGATGATTCAAGGGCTGCATATTTTGACCAGGCTCAGTACGGCGTCTATATCAGAATGGCATTGATTCTCACTCTTTTAGAGATTGTATAGAACACCCCATAAGGAGAAAAACTATGTTAAATATCAGCGGAATACATGAAGGCTTTGTTCTTGATCACATCAAAGCTGGCGATTCTATGACAATATATCGTGATTTACACTTGGATACACTTGGTTCTGACTGCACCATCGCCATGATTATGAATGCCAAGTCCAATAAAATGGGACGCAAGGACATCATCAAAATAGAATGTCCTATCGAAAAGGTTGACCTTGATATCCTTGGTTTCATAGATCACAAAATTACTGTAAACATTATCAAGGATGACCAAATAGTCGAGAAAAAAGTTCTCACTCTTCCAAAAGAAATCAAAAATGTAATAACCTGCAAGAATCCAAGATGTATCAGCACTATCGAGCAGGAATTGGATCAGATTTTCATCCTTACCGACGCAGAAAAGGAAGTATATCGTTGCAAATACTGTGAGGAAAAATATACAGGCCGAAAATAAAGTAAAAAAAGAAAGT
>JABUSV010000055.1 GCA_021442555.1 Pseudobutyrivibrio sp.
ATTATGAATCCTGATGACAAGGCAGGCCTTGAGGCTGCACTTCGCATCAAGGAAGCTAACGGCGCAGAAGTTACTGTTGTAACTATGGGTCTTCCAAAGGCAGAGGATATGCTTCTTGAAGCACTTGCTATGGGTGCTGACAAGGCAGTTCTTATTACAGACAGACGCCTCGGTGGCGCTGATACATGGGCTACATCTTCAACAATCGCAGCAGGCCTTCGTGAGTTGGAGTATGACCTTGTAATCACAGGTCGTCAGGCTATCGATGGTGATACAGCTCAGGTTGGTCCACAGATCGCTGAGCACCTTGGTATTCCTGTAATCTCTTATGCAGAGGATATCAAGATTGAGGGCAATTCAGTAGTAGTTAAGCGTCAGTACGAAGATAGATATCATGAGATTAAGGCTCAGATGCCATGTCTTGTAACTGCACTTGCAGAACTTGCTGCTCCTCGTTATATGACTCCAGGTGGAATCTTTGATTCAGTTGACAACAAGGATAACCTTATTACAGTTTTAGGCAGAGATGACCTCAAGACACTTGACGATGCAAATATCGGTCTTGCTGGTTCTCCAACAAAGATTGCAAAGGCTTCTGATAAGGTTCGTAAGGGCGCAGGAGAGGTTAAGAAGGATCTTGATCCAGCAGGCGCTGTTGATTATCTTATGGGCAAGCTCAAGGAAAAGCACATCGTTTAATAATAAGGAGGCACAATAATGTCATTAGAAGAATACAAGGGCGTATTTATATACGCACAGCAAGTAGATAATAAGCTTAGTGGTATTGCCTTCGAGCTTATTGGCAAAGGTAAAGAGCTTGCTAACGATTTAGGAGAAAAAGTAACAGCAGTTTTGGTAGGTTCTGATGTTAAGGGCCTTGCTACAGAGCTTGCTGAGTACGGTGCAGACAGAGTTATCGTTGTTGATAATCCTGCACTTAAGGAATACCGTACAGAGCCATATGCACAGGCTCTTACAGCAGTAATTAATGAGTTTAAGCCAGAGATCATGTTAGTTGGTGCTACAGCTATCGGCCGTGATCTTGGACCTACAGTTTCAGCTAGAGTTGCTACAGGTCTTACAGCTGACTGTACATCTCTTGAGATTGGTGATTTCCCAATGGAGCCTAAGGAAGGTGTTGAGCAGAAGCACAATCAGCTTCTTATGACACGTCCTGCATTTGGTGGAAATACAATCGCTACAATCGCTTGCCCTGACAACCGTCCACAGATGGCTACAGTTCGTCCAGGTGTTATGCAAAAGCTCCCTAAGGAAGCTGGCAGAACATGTGAAGTAGTAGAGTTTGACGCAAAGCTTACTGAGAACAACAAGTATGTTGAAATCCTTAATATCGTTAAGGAAGTAGCAGAGACAGTAGATATCATGGAAGCTAAGATTCTTGTATCTGGTGGACGTGGTGTTGGTTCTGCAGACAACTTCAAGCTTCTCGATGACCTTGCTGCAGCTATCGGTGGAACAGTATCTTGTTCACGTGCTGTAGTTGATTCAGGTTGGAAGCCAAAGGATCTTCAGGTAGGTCAGACTGGTAAGACAGTTCGTCCTCAGGTTTACTTTGCAATCGGTATCTCTGGTGCTATTCAGCATACAGCAGGTATGGAAGAGTCAGATATCATCATCGCGATAAACAAGGATGAGACAGCTCCTATCTTTGATGTAGCAGACTATGGTATCGTTGGCGATCTTAACAAGATTGTTCCACAGCTTACAGAAGCTCTTAAGGCAGAAGTGGCTGCAAAATAAGGAAATGATTCAAATCCGTGATTTGAATTGAATCCCCTGTAAAATGGGATCTAATGTCACCCCCCAAAAAGGGCGTGACTGATTAATTAGCTTTTTTCCTTACATTTCTTTCTTTATAATGGCGGGCGTCCTTCGGGAAGCCTGCCGATATTTAAATCTGAAACCAACATTGTGTACGCATCCATGAAGGTATCGAGCACATTTTTTTAAAATATACTACTTTTTCACTATCGCTTTCGCTATACTCAGTTCAAAAGTAGTATATTTTAAAAAAATGTGAGCGAAGTCTATTCTGGATGCGTGCAAAGGTATAGACAGATTATTATTATGCAGGAGGCAAAAATTATGTCTGAATTTAACAATTTGAAGCTTGAAGTTGCTGACGAGATTGCAGTACTTACAATTGCTCGTCCAGCAGCGCTTAATGCTCTTAACTCAGAGACACTCGATGAGCTTAATGTAGCTCTTACAGAAATCGAGGCAAGAGATGATATCAAGGTTGTTATCTTAACAGGTGGTCCTGATAAGAAGGATAACGCATTCAAGTCATTTGTAGCCGGCGCTGATATCTCAGAGATGGTTAACTTTACAGCAGCACAGGCAAGAGAGTTTGGTATGAAGGCTTCAGTTCCTTTCTTCAAGCTTATGAATATGAGACAGGTTACTATCGCAGCAGTTAACGGATTCGCTCTTGGCGGTGGTTGCGAGATCTCTATGGCTTGTGACATCAGAATCGCTTCTGAGAATGCAACATTTGGTCAACCTGAGGTAGGCCTTGGAATCATTCCAGGCTTTGGCGGCACACAGAGACTTGCTCGTCTTGTTGGTATGGGACGTGCAAAGGAGCTTATTTTCACATGTGATTCTATTGATGCTGCTGAAGCATACAGAATCGGTCTTGTAAACAAGGTAGTAGCTTGTGAGGAACTTATGCCTACAGCTAAGGCTATGGCTGCAAAGATTATCTCTAAGGGCAGCTATGCTGTTTCTATCGCTAAGGCAGCAATCAACAACGGATATGACATGGACATCAAGAACGCTGTTGAGATGGAAGCTAATCTTTTTGGTATCACATGTTCTACACATGATAAGGCTGAAGGAATGGGCGCTTTCCTTGAAAGACGTGCTGCAAACCTTACAGACTTCTAATAATGCACTAAATAACCTAAAGACCCGAGGCTTTCGGGTCTTTTTTTGTTGTATTTTCTAGGGTTTTCCACGTTGAAATAATATAGAAAAAAGTATAAAATTATTAAATTAGGTAAAGTGTCAATATATATAAGAAAATGGTGAATTAATGCTTAATGACGATTTTTTTGAAGACGAGACAGTCGTTCATGTTACAGATAATGACCTAAAAATACACAACGGTTCAAATCAGAATTATTCCACACCAAAATACAACACAGTAAGTAAGAAAAAGGATGTGGATGACACGAAAAAGGCTATGGCCACCCTGTGCTTTGGCATACTGGCGCTGGTTACTTTTCTTTTTGGAATTAACATCCTGTGTGTGATTATATCCATGATATGTGGTATATCCTATTTGACGCAGAAGCACACCAGATTCAAGGTTCTTGTTGTTACTGGGTTTGTAGCATCGGGTTTATCTATCCTTCTTATGATAGCAAGCTATGGATATGTAATAAACTGTTCTGTTGGAAATACGCAAAAAGCGCTTGAGGACGCCTTAGAATACCGAAGAGAGCTGAACCAGTTACTGGAACAGCCATATGATTATGAAATTACATTGGATGACACTACGATAGATGCACCAGACACATTGGATAATATGATTGTTGAGACTCTTTGATTTGGGAGATATTATGCTTAGCAGAGAGATTATTCTATACATAGAAGTTGATATGCTGTGTTTTGTGCTTATGTGTATAATGCTGCGCAATCTGTGGCATACCCACAAGCTTGCTCATGAGGATTTTTATTTCTTCATCTGCACAGGTGCTATGCAGTCTATTCTGATTGCAGATGTGGCTAACTGTGTGTTAGAAGGTTTGGAGTATGGTTGGGTCACCATTCCACTATATATTATCAATGCCATTTATTTTATTGGAACAGGCGTTGCAGCTTTTTCATGGCTGGCATATACGGATTTTGCTGTTAGCCTTAACCCATCTTCAGCCAGTAATCGAAAAATAATGCTTAATATTCCATGCGCTTTCTTGACAGTTATGTGTATTTGTTCCCTTAAGACTGGCTGGATTTTTTACATAGACGAATTTAACATATATCACAGAGGCGATTTTCATATTATTCAGCAGTTGATTTGCATGCTTTATTTTCTATGCGCCTTCGTTTATGCCATAGTAGCTTTTTTATCATCTTCCATAGCAACCCACAAGGAATTGTGTAAAAAGCTTATGTATTACAATATCTATCCTATTATCGGAGCCATACTTCAGATTAGTTTTCCCAAGCTTGTTTTAGCATGGCCGGTGTGCACCGTAGGAATGATTATTGTTTTTACCCAGATTCAGAATTCTCAGATAGCGTTGGATTCTATGACGGGACTTAATAACAGAGGCAGATTATTCAAGTATATTAATGAGAAAATTGACAAAATCAGTAAAGATGATGTTATGACGTGCCTGATGTTGGAACTTGATGATTTTGCCAGCATTAATCACAGATATGGACATCTGGTGGGGGATGATTTGCTCAAACATGTGGCAGATATTATTAAGACCGCCAGCAGCAAGATGCCAGGCAGTCACTTTTTGGCAAGATACAGTAGCAGCGTGTTTGCTATTGTTTCTATAGATTCTACTATTGAGAATACCTATTTACTCAAGGATCTGATAGTGGAGAAAATCAATGAGTACAATAACAAGACTACTAACAGCTACAGGTTGGAGCTTAATACCAGTGTGGTTGAGTATGATTTGTACAATATGACTCCGGATGATTTTTTTACCTTAGGTGATGAACTTCTGACGGAGGAAAGCAATGAGAAGCATGTTCTCAAAAAAGACAATATTAAAAGCGAAGATTTGATTAAATAAAGAAAGGGAGTTGTTTGTATGTACAACAAAGTTGACGCCAATACTAATGCAGTAGAGCGTGAGAAAAAAATCGAACAGTTTTGGAAAGATAACGATACTTTCCGCAAATCAATGGAGCAGCGTAAGCAGGGTGAGACTTACACATTTTATGATGGTCCTCCAACAGCTAACGGCAAGCCACATATAGGTCACGTTCTTACTCGTGTTATTAAGGATATGATTCCACGTTACCAGACTATGAAGGGTATGTATGTACCTCGTAAGGCTGGTTGGGACACTCACGGTCTTCCTGTTGAGCTTGAGGTTGAAAAGCTGCTTGGTCTTAATGGCAAGGAGCAGATTGAAGAATATGGTATGGAGCCATTTATCAAGCAATGTAAGGAATCTGTTTGGAAATACAAGGGTATGTGGGAGGATTTCTCAGGTACAGTAGGCTTCTGGGCTGATATGGATGACCCATATGTTACATATGATGACAACTTCATCGAGTCTGAGTGGTGGGCGCTCAAGGAAATCTGGGATAAGAAGCTGCTCTACAAGGGATTCAAGATTGTACCATACTGTCCAAGATGTGGTACTCCGCTGTCTTCACAGGAGGTAGCACAGGGCTACAAGACTGTAAAGGAACGTTCTGCAGTTGTAAGATTCAAGGCGGTAGATGGAGATTATTATTTCCTGGCATGGACAACAACTCCATGGACACTTCCTTCTAACCTTGCACTCTGCGTTAACCCAGATGAGACTTATATCAAGGTTAAAGCAGCAGACGGTTATACATATGTTTTGGCACAGGCTTTGGCTGACAAGATTTTAGCTCCACTTGTAACAGAAGAAGGGGCTAAGGCATATGAATTATTAGAGACATACAAGGGTACTGACCTTGAATACAAGGAATACGAGCCACTCTATGAGTGTGCCAAGGTAGCAGCAGAAAAGCAGCATAAGAAGGCGCACTATGTAGTATGTGACACATACGTTACCATGACAGACGGTACTGGTATCGTCCATATTGCACCTGCATTTGGCGAGGATGATGCCCAGGTGGGACGCAGATACGAGCTTCCATTTGTACAGTTTGTTAACAGCAAGGGTGAGATGTCTGAAGAGACTCCATTTGCAGGTCTCTTTGTTAAGAAGGCAGATCCAGAGGTTCTTAAGGATTTGGATGCCACAGGTAAGCTTTTTGCAGCACCTAAGTTTGAACATGAGTATCCACATTGCTGGAGATGTGATACTCCACTTATTTACTACGCTAGAGAATCATGGTTCATCAAGATGACAGCAGTTAAGGATGACCTGATTAGAAATAATAATACTGTTAACTGGATTCCTGAATCAATCGGTAAGGGACGTTTCGGTGACTGGTTAGAGAATATTCAGGACTGGGGTATCAGCCGTAACCGTTATTGGGGAACTCCACTTAATATCTGGGAGTGTGAGGACTGTGGCAAGCAGGTATCAGTAGGAAGCCGTCAGCAGTTAGCAGAGTTTTCTGGCAATCCAGAGGATGCCAAGGTAGAGCTTCATCGTCCATATATTGATGAGGTTACTTTTAAGTGCCCTGATTGTGGCAAAACAATGCGTCGTGTACCAGAGGTTATTGACTGCTGGTTTGATTCAGGTGCAATGCCATTTGCACAGCATCATTATCCATTTGAGAACAAGGACCTCTTTGAACAGCAGTTCCCTGCAGCATTTATCTCAGAGGCAGTAGACCAGACACGTGGATGGTTCTATTCACTTATGGCTGAATCTACGTTACTTTTCAATAAGAGTCCTTATGAGAATGTAATCGTACTTGGTCACGTTCAGGATGAGCATGGACAGAAGATGTCCAAGTCCAAGGGTAATGCTGTAGATCCATTTAACGCACTTGCAACATACGGTGCAGATGCGATCAGATGGTATTTCTATATCAACTCAGCACCATGGATTCCAACCAAGTTCAATGGTGAGACTGTTAAGGAATACTATAGCCGTTTCATGGGTACATTATGGAATACATACGCTTTCTACGTACTTTATGCAAATATTGATAACTTTAATCCTACAGAATTTTCACTAGATTATGATAAGCTGACTGTTATGGACAAGTGGTTGCTGTCAAGACTTAACACCTGTGTTAAGGCTGTAGATGATAATTTAAGCAACTATCGTATCCCTGAAGCAGCAAGAGCAATGGAGACTTTTGTTGATGAAATGAGTAACTGGTATGTACGTCGTTCTCGTGATCGTTTCTGGGCAAAGGGTATGGAGCAGGATAAGATCAATGCTTACATGACACTTTATACAGCACTTGTTACCTTCTGTAAGGCGGCAGCTCCAATGATTCCTTTTATGACAGAGGATATCTATCAGAATCTTGTTGTTAATGTAGACAAAAATGCTCCAGAGTCAATTCACCTGTGTGATTTCCCTGTTGCAGATATGAGCATGATTGATACTACTCTTGAAGAGACTATGGATGAGCTCCTCAAGATCAAGGTATTTGGTAGTGCTTGTCGTAATGCAGCTAATATCAAGAACCGTCAGCCAATTGGCAAGATGTATGTTAAGGCTGAGAAGACTCTTCCTGCAGACTTCATCGAAGTTATTGAGGATGAGCTTAATGTTAAGAATGTTATCTTTACAGATGATTTGTCATCATACACTACTTATACATTCAAGCCACAGCTTAGAACAGTAGGACCTAAGTATGGTAAGTTCTTAGGTGGCATCCAGAAGGCTCTAGCAGAGCTTGATGGTAATGCAGCATATGCATCCCTTAAGGCAGATGGGGTTATTAGATTGCCAGAGGTAGATGCTTCAATAGAGCTTGCTGAGGAAGATTTACTTATCACGGTAACACAGGCTGATGGCTATGTGACAGATGGAGACAACTACGTATCAGTAGTTCTCGATACAAACCTTACTGACGAGCTTATCGAAGAAGGATTCGTAAGAGAGCTTGTAAGTAAGATTCAGACAATGCGTAAGGAAGCTGGCTTTGAAGTTATGGACCGTATCCAGATTGGATATACAGGTTCTGACAGAATCGCAGCAATTTTTGCAGCTAATAAGGATACTATCTGCGGGGAAGTATTAGCAGATGATGCAGTTGCTTCAGATGGCCAGTACGCTAAGGAATGGAATATCAATGGTGAAAAAGTTACACTTTCTGTTACAAAAAAGTAATCTATTCACCTAAAAGTACGTAGGTCTGAATATTTGGGGGGAGCATAGGAGAAGGAGGAAACCGTATGAAGCAGCAATTGCCAGGCACCAAAGAAATCGCACAAAACCTTGAGAGCAGAGTGCGTAAGATGAACCGTAAGGATTTTGAAGAGGCTACGCCTCAGGAAATCTATCAGGCCGCCGCTACTGTTGTAAACGACTATCTGGTGGAAAACTGGATTAATACTCAAAAAGAGATTACCAAACAGGATCCTAAGATTGTGTACTACATGTCCATGGAGTTTCTCATGGGAAGAGCGCTAGGTAACAACATGCTCAACCTAAGAGGATATACTGATTTTATGGATGCCTTCAAGGCTCTTGGAGTAGACATTAATCTAATCGAAGATCAGGAACCTGATCCAGCCTTAGGAAATGGTGGTCTTGGCCGTTTGGCGGCTTGTTTTTTGGATTCTCTTTCTACATTGGGCTATGCTGCATACGGTTGCGGTATCAGATATCGCTACGGTATGTTCAAACAAAAAATAGAGGATGGATACCAGAAGGAAGTTCCAGACAACTGGCTTCAGAACAGCTATCCATTCGAGCTTAAGAGACCTGAGTACTCATATGAGGTTAAGTTTGGTGGTTGGGTTTGTTCTGAACAGTTGCCAGACGGAAGAACCAAGTTTACCCAGGAGGGAGCAAATTCAGTCATGGCTGTGCCATATGATATGCCAATATGCGGCTTTGATAATGGTGTAGTCAACTCCCTTATGATTTGGGACGCTGAGCCAAAGCAGGTATTCTCTCTGGATTCCTTTGATAAAGGCGACTATTCAAAGGCTGTAGAGGATGAGAACCTTGCACGCAACCTTACTGAGGTGCTTTACCCTAATGACAATCATATTCAGGGTAAGGAGCTTCGCTTAAAGCAGCAGTATTTCTTTGTATCTGCTTCATTACAGCGAGCTCTTGATAAATATTTAAAGACACATACTGATTTGCACAAGCTTAGTGAAAAAGTAGCAATTCAGATGAATGATACGCATCCTACTCTGGCTGTTGCAGAGCTTATGAGACTTCTCATGGACGAGCATGGACTGGGATGGGATGATGCATGGGAGATAACAACACATACTGTTGCTTATACTAACCATACTATTATGTCTGAGGCACTTGAGAAGTGGCCTATAGAGATATTCTCCAGACTGCTACCTAGAATCTATCAGATTGTTGAAGAGATTAATCGTCGTTTCTGCGAGGATATCAGAAGAAGATTTCCAGGCGATGAGGGCAAGGTTGCCAGAATGGCTATTATATATGATGGACAGGTTAAGATGGCGCACATGGCTATCTGTGCGGGCCATTCAGTAAATGGTGTTGCGGCTCTTCATACAGAGATTCTCAAGAATGAGTCTCTCAAGGACTTCTATGATATGTATCCTGAGAAGTTCAACAACAAAACAAACGGTGTTACTCAGCGTAGATTTTTATTACACGGTAACTACAGATTGGCTGATTGGGTAACAGATAAGATTGGAAGAGAGTGGATTACTGATCTTAGCAAGATGAGCAAGCTTAAGACTTATGTGGATGATCCTAAGGCTCAGGCTGAGTTTATGCACATCAAGTATCAGAACAAGGAACGTCTTGCTAAATATATTTTAGAGCATAACGGAGTAGAGGTTGATCCTAACTCTATATTTGACGTACAGGTTAAAAGACTTCATGAGTACAAGAGACAGCTTCTTAATATTCTCCATGTTATGTATCTCTATAACCAGATAAAGGAGAATCCAGAGAAGGAATTTACACCTCGTACATTCATCTTTGGCGCCAAGGCTGCAGCTGGTTATCATACAGCCAAGCTTACTATCAAGCTTATCAACAATGTTGCAGCAGTCATTAACAATGATAAGTCTATTAATGGCAAAATCAAGGTTGTATTTATTGAGGATTACAGAGTATCCATCGCAGAGTGGATATTTGCTGCGGCGGACGTATCAGAACAGATATCAACAGCTTCAAAGGAAGCATCAGGAACAGGTAACATGAAGTTCATGCTCAACGGTGCAGCAACTATTGGAACCATGGATGGTGCCAATGTTGAGATGTTTGAAGAGGTTGGAGAGGACAACATGTTTATCTTTGGTATGAGCTCTCAGGAAGTAATCGCTCACGAGAAGAATCATGATTATAATCCAATGGATATCTTCAACTCTGATCAGGATATCCGCAAGGTTCTGATGCAGTTGATTAATGGATTTTACAGTGCGGACAACCCAGAGCTGTTCAGACCTTTATACAATGCACTCTTGAATACTCAAAGCACTGATGTGGCAGACAGATATTTTGTATTAAAAGACTTTAGATCTTATGCTGAGGCACAGGCGAGAGTTGAGGAAGCATACAATGATTACGAGAGATGGGCACACATTGCTATGATGAATGTAGCGTGTGTGGGCAAGTTCTCTTCAGACAGAACAATCCAGGAATATGTAGATGAAATATGGCACCTGGACAAGCTTAAAATGGACTAATATGGAACAACAAAATCAATCTATAGACAAAAGTAAACATATGCTAACAGTATTTGCACCTATTGGAATTATCCTGTTTGTGCAATACATATTATCAATGGTCATAATGCAGCTTGTAATGGTATATGATTTGGCCAATTACAACTCTGAAAATTTTGAGGAGTTCATGATCAAATATATGAGTGACTGCAGTCATTCATCTGTTAACACGGCATTAAGTATTGCATATGCCATAACATGTATTTCTTTATTTGGATGGTGGTATATTACTCATGAAGTCGATGCTGAGAAAATAAAGCATCCTTTGAATAACATAGCATCCAACATACCGTTGATGGCGGCAGGAATTGTTTTAACTGCAATAGCTTTACAGTATGTTTGTATCTATCTCATGAATGCACTGGGAATGATGTTCCCATCGTGGGTTGAAGAGTATGAACAGCTATTTGAGAGCGCAGGCATAGGAGATAACTTAACTATTGGTTTTATAATCTATGGAGTAATACTTGGTCCTGTATGTGAAGAGTTGGCATTTAGAGGTATTACTTTTAAGGCAGCACGAAGGGCTATGCCAACAGTATGGGCAATCATCACTCAGGCATTGCTGTTTTCGGCACTCCATATGAACAAGCTACAATGTAGCTATACCTTTATTGTAGGCCTGATTCTTGGTTATGTAATGTATCGTTATGACAGTTTAATCATAACAACCATAATGCACATTATATTCAACTTCATTGGATCAATAGGAGCTGATTACTTGTACGTAGGAGGCGCCACACCGGCAACATTTTTCATCTGGTTTTTAACTTCAATGATAGTAACATACCTGGGCATCACTTTGTTAGACAAGGCGGCACCAGCAAAAACAGAAGACTAACACCAAGCCCCGGCAGTTCTTTGCCGGGGCTATTCTTATGCTCTAGTATATGGGTATTTCTTCCAGCATTTAAAGAACACAAGACAATAAGACAAGCTGCGCCCCATTAGTAACACTTAGCACTAAGGAGTTTGTATGAGGAACCCAGTCCGAGCAAATACCAAAAGGTGGGGGGCCAGCAAAAAAGAAGAGCATAAGAATAGCCCCTGACCATGTAGGTCAGGGGCTGGGTTAGTAATCTTAATGTGGATTATTGAAGACCGCCGAGGTACTCCATAAGTGCGGAAGTATCAACATCAGTGTATTCAACTGTGGCATTGGTTGCTGCGTAAGCAACAGCCTTGGTGTAGATGCTGTATCCAATCCAACCAATGATTGCAACTGCAATAATGGTAACAAATGTCATGGATATGATATATTCCATCTTCTTTTTCTTAACAATCTTGCTACGATTAGCTTTTAATGCTTTATTTTGATCTACCTTTGCCTGGCTCATTATATTATTCTCCTTAAGTAAGAAACGCTTAGATAATATTACCTCAAGATACATGATTTTTCAAGTAGCCATATCTACATGTTGGATACTCCCCATATTACCGGTTGACTCATGAAGATATACGCCAGAATCCCTGACTTTTGCAAGTGTGTTGTTTTCCCATCTTCATTGAGGTCAATAGCCAGATAGCTTGAGTCAGAATAGAGCATGTTGATTTCTTCGTCTGTGCCATCGTTATCCAAATCAAAATAGAAATGCAGGTCTGATATTTCTGTTAGATTTGAGTCCAGGAACACACGTAAGCAATCCTACAATCTCGACGAAAATCTGCACTAGAGACTCATTAAACCCCTGATAGCTCAATATTTATCAAATCTTGTGCGTATATAACGAATAATAGAAGCTGGGTGTCCCGCGTTTAATGTACACAAGTAACAAGCTGCTTTTTCACACTAAGTACCAGTCGAAAAAGCTTTTGCGGCAGTAAAGCCGGGGAGTACTCAAGGGACAAACTACTACATGTGCATAAGGATTGGACCTTAGTTCATCCGTGTAAGGCATGTATCGGCAATAAGCTCGTCTTCTTTAACGTGACATAGGAGGTATTTTATTTCGACACCTGCTTTGATTGCTTCATTAAGGGCAGTAGTAAATGTAGGGTGGGTAGCTGTGTTAGGTAATACGTGGTCTATGCCTTCCATCTGTATTACAAAGGTGAGACAGGCATGGTAACCTTCGTGTACTGCTTTGATAAGCTCACGGATATGTCTTACACCTCTTTCTGTCGGGGCGTCAGGAAAATATCCGACACCGTGTAGTTCAAGAGTACAGCCTTTTACTTCCATCAAAAAGCGTGCGTCCTCTTTTTCCATATAAAAGTCTATGCGGGAATCTCCGTATTTGTATTCAGGCTTGATGTAGTTGTAATCCTGAGATTGCAGCCATTCCAGGGCAACCTTGTTAGGAGCCTGTGAATCGATATTTATTAGGCCAAAATTCTTCTTGTAGACAGCGATAAGGTCATATTTTGTCTTGCGTGAGGGATTAGATGATCGTTCCAAGATGACAGTAACCCCGGGAAGCAGTAATTCTTTGCATCTTCCAGTATTTTTTACATGTACAGTTTCCTCTACACCATCTACTAATACTTGGGCAATAAATCGATTGGGCCGATTCAGAAAAATAGCTTTGACTGTGTGATTATATTTCATGATGATTTCTCCTTGGTTATATTTTAGCAAAATCATCAGAATAATAAACAGATGAATAGGTTGTCATAACAACGTACTTGCTATAATAATTTTAATATACTAATGGTGTAAGAGAAAGGCGGTGATTGCATGAAGGTATATGTAAATGAGAACTGTATAGGCTGTGGATTGTGTGAAAGCTTATGCCCAAAGGTGTTTAGATTGAATGAAAATGGCCTGGCTTGTGCTATAGAAAACGAGATAGACCATGCAGATGAAATGGCAACATCAGAGGCTTTAAACGGATGTCCTGTAGGTGCAATTGAAGAGGCATAAATAATTTGAATAAATCCCTTGACAATCAGTATTTAATCATGTAATATTTACTTCGTTGTCGATGATAAGACGACGAAGTAAATACAAGATATGCGCGAGTGGCTCAGTTGGTGGAGCGCCACCTTGCCAAGGTGGAGGTCGCGGGTTCGAGTCCCGTCTCGCGCTTGCC
>JABUSV010000050.1 GCA_021442555.1 Pseudobutyrivibrio sp.
TGAACACTAATAAAGGCTACAGCTTTTGAAAAAGCCGTAGCCTTTATTTTAGTCAAATAATGGTGTTGAGAAATATCTTTCCGCAGTATCTGGAAGAACTGTGACTACTGTCTTCCCTTTGCCAAGAATCTTGGCCATACGAAGAGCTGCTGCCACATTGGTACCGCTTGATATTCCACACATAAGACCTTCCTCTGAAGCCAGTCTCTTGGCTGTTTCCAGTGCCTCCTCATCAGAGATTATTGCTATTTCCTCATATATTTTTCTATTAAGTACTGGAGGTATTACTCCATCTCCTATACCCATCTGTATATGATTACTAACTGTACCGCCTGCGAGAAGCGCAGCGTTTTCTGGCTCTACTGCCCAGATAGTAATATTAGGGTTCTGTTGCTTGAGAGTCTCTCCTATGCCTGTGATTGTACCACCTGTACCAATACCTGAACAAAAGCCATCTATAGGTCCTGCCACCTGCTCTAATATCTCAAGTCCAGTATGATAACGATGCGCACATGGATTGGCTTCATTTTCAAACTGCTGAGGTACAAATACCTTAGGATTCTCTTTAGCCATACGAAGAGCTGTGTCCATACATTCTGCAATCGCTTTGCCTATATTGCCCTCATCATGAATGAGGATAACCTCTGCACCGTAATGCTCCACCAGCGCCTTTCTCTCACGGCTCACAGAATCTGGCATAATAATAACAGTCTTATATCCTTTAACTGCACCTACGAGAGCTAGTCCTATTCCCTGATTGCCACTGGTAGGCTCTACTATAATGGAATCCTTATCTATAATCCCCTGCTCTTCTGCTGCCAAAATCATGTTATAGGCTGTTCGACTCTTGATTGAGCCTCCTACATTTAAGCCTTCAAACTTAACCAATACTCTTGCCGAGCTGTCATCCACCATCTTGGATAATTCGATGATAGGTGTATGGCCCATGGCCTCCAATACATTCTTGTAAATCACTGCTTTAGTCCTTTTCTTGTAATATTTCCGAGGAAAATTTTATCACAGTATATATCTATTATCAAACAAATAAAGCCTGACTGCCAGATTGCAGTCAGGCTACTTATATAAAATTATTAATCAAAATCTCTTGTTATGTTATTGAGCCATTTATATCTTTTATAATGAATCCATACCACTGGCATCTTATAAAACTCATCAAATGACATTACAAGATATACCAAAAGTGGTGGAAGTTTTAACACATATGCTGCAATGGCCATCAATGGTACTGCTACAAACCACATAAATATGATATCCATAATCATGCCAAATCTGGCATCTGAGCCACCTCTAAAGCAGCCACAGATAAGACATGTATTTATTCCCTCTCCCAACAACCTCCATATATTCATTATCATGATTGTACTAAGATAAGAGAGTGCAAGTGGTGTAAGTTTATCTGAATAATAAGAGGCCATTAGAGGTCTTATCGCAAACAGTACAATTCCACCCATTAATCCAACAAGGATAGTAAGCTTGAGCATTCTGCTACCATATACCTTGGCTGCTGCTTTATTATTCTCTCCCAACGCATTGCTTACAACTATAGTGGTAGCATTAGCGAAGCCTCTTGAGGCAATAGCGCCTATGTTAACTACCATTATCGCCACTGCATTGGCAGCCACCATATCATCTCCGATATGGCCTAATATTGCAGCAAAAACAGAAGTTGCTGTACTCCATACCACATCGTTGATTAGAGAAGGAAGACTAACCTTCATGTAATCAGCAAATAGCACTCCTGTCTTTGCAAATATATATTTAATCTTAATCTTAACTTGTCCAACGGTAATAGAATATATAACACATATAATCAATTCCACTACTCTGGCAATCACTGTACCTATGGCAGCACCTGTCACTCCCATCTTCGGAGCACCAAGCAATCCAAATATAAAGACCGCATTAAAAAATACGTTTGTTACCAGAGATACAATATATGTCACTGAAGGTAAGATAACCCTGCCAGTGCTTCTAAGTGCACTCATATACATATTGGAGACACCCATGAATACAAAGCTGAAAGCTACATATCTTAGATACAATGCTCCTGCAGCCACTGTATCTGGGCTCTCAGAAAATAATCTCATTACCTCTGTTGGAAATATGAATGCAATAAGGAAGGCTATAACAGATATTACTATAGAAAGTCTTATAGCCATCCCAACAACTCTATTTATTGTTTTTTGATCTCCCTTGCCCCAGTATTGAGCGCAGAGAACGGAAGTTCCAGCTGACAGACCATAGAAGAAGCAAAATAGTACAAAAACAAACTGATTAGCCAAAGAAGCCGCAGACATTGCTGTCTGACTAACGTAGCCTAGCATTATAGTGTCCGCAGTATTAACAAGACTGCTAATCAAATTCTGCACCATTATTGGCAATGCCAATTTTATAGCATGTTTAATAAATTGCTTCCTATCCAGCATAAAAATCTAATCCCCTATAAAATATCATAATGCTATTTCACATATGCATTAGACATTATATAGTGCCTGTTGTATCTTTTGCAATCATTATCTTCGTATTGATGATGAGCAAGAATTACAACTTTGATTATCAGAAAAATAAAAGTATATGATGCCGCATACATCTGTATCCAGAACAAAAACAGAATCGTCAATGTCATGCTAAGTATCAGCGATATTCTTCTGTTACACCTGGTCCATGTACTGAATCTTCCGATGGTCTGTACCAAAGAAAACACACCAACTAGCACAGTTAAGACTGTACCCACAATAAATGGCACACCAACGTATGGTTCCAATCCGGTCAGGATAAACAAAGACACCTCATCCACAAAGCCTCCACCTGCTACGCAAAATATCGGCAGGAAAAAATACATAATAAGGCTACAATCCATTACACCAAATATAATGTCATTAATCCTCTGCTCTTTTTCTTTAAAATCAGATTCTGCAAAATCAAACAACTCATCACAGGATAGTAGTTCATCCATGGTAATACCAAAATAAATAGATATGGTTTTGAGCGACTCCATATCCGGGTAATCTATTCCTGCCTCCCATCTGGAAATCACATCCCTTGGCACTACTAATTCTTCTGCCAAATCTTCCTGCGTCATTCCATTATATTCTCTAAGTTCCTGAAGAACGTCACTAAACTTCACTTTACACACTCCACGCCATACACTAGGTAATAGCTTATATGTCATTATTCTCTCCGAAAAAACTTACTGCCATATCCTCTGGCACACCATATCCAACCAAATAGGTTATACTGGCTTGTCGAATCATCGCAGACGCATCTTCAAAGGCAATATTGATAGTACGGTCTACAGCCATGGAAACCAGACCATGAGCATAGATTACTATGTTCTTGATATAATCAGCGGCCTGATTATCATTTATTCCAGCGGCTTTAACTATGTACTGTCTCAAATCCTTTGATTTTTCCTGGTCAAAGACGAATCCTACGCCACCATCAGCTGCAGACCTGGTGGAGTGGCTTCTTACAAACTGTACCAAATTAGGTTGCTCAAATGCCAGCTTAAGATATACCTCTTCTGTAAAAGTAAAGTCTGCAATAGGATTCTTGCCATTGTTCCAGCCTTGGATTATCTGAGTATTAAAATAATCGAGAATATACTCAGCAAGTTCATCAAGTAAATTGCCTATGCTACCAAACTTCCATGCTATAGTCTGAGTAGATCTACCTAGTTCTTTTGCCAATGCTTGATATGTAATGACATCCGGACCTTCTCTAAAGACTAACTCCATGGCAGTATTTAATATAGTATCTTTGGATACTTGAACTTTTGGTGGCATACCTCTCCTCTCTTTCTAAAATCCTGTTTACGTAATGCGCGTTATGTAATACGTTTTACATAATAGCATACAATTTCCCGTTGTCAACAGTATTTTGCCAAAAAATAACTCCCACACTGTTGGTGGGAGTTAAAGCTTCTATGAAAATACTTTTTTATACCACTTATGTGCCTCAACATAAGCATCATATACATCATCCATATCGATGTCTCTTAGCACCATAATGCGTGACACCTCAGGCCAGTTACCCTGTTCATACTCCAGCATAAAATCATACAATTCTGCTAACGGACCCCTATGCTTAACCAATGCTGTATGTATATCCTTGGCAACGCTAACTTCCTCTAATGCCTCCTCCATGGACCTATCCAATACATAATCCAGCACCGAAAACAGACCTAACAGAAACAACTCATCTGCTCTCATGGCAATATTAAAACTCTTGGAAAGACTTTCCGCGAACTTCGCTCTGATAAGCGAAACACGAGTTATCTCATTTGGCTTATCTGCACACAGATTCTTGATAAGAGATGTGTTAAGCCATTTTGTAAGTTCCTTCTGTCCAAGCAAAGCTGTAGCCTGCTTAATGGATGCGATGTTTGAATTAACTGTGAGCTTGTTAACAACATTTAGCAGCTCCATGGTAAGGGCTGCATCCCTAGAAATAATATCTGCCACCTTATCCAAATCAAAATCAGGTGTATTAATATATTTCATCAGCTTGAGGTAATTTACCTTGAGTGGATTAATCTGAGTATCATCCTTGTGAACAGGTACTCTGTAAAATGGTCCCTCAAATAGCTCAAATCCTTGGCTCTTACTGGTCTCATCAAACTCTAAAGCCGTAGGGATATCCAGCATCCCAAGAGTCATACCCGGCTCTATTTTGTTGCATATCATGCTTTGAATCTCAGGATCTGCCGACTCATATTTTAGGAAAAGATAATCAATAGCCTTTAACACTGGCTTATACTGTTGCAACTTAGTCAAATGTATATTATTTAATGCTATCTTAAAGCCATCCTCCTTGAGTTTTAAAATTCGATTCAGATATGTTGGCTCAGGCTTAACAGTATTATCTACAAGTAGCACCAGACGTTTTCTGTCCATGGTGTACTGGGCACTTATTTCAGCAAAAATAGATATATTGTTTACTGGAACAAAAACAACAGCATCATCATTCAAAGCACTAAATGTGAGGTTGTTTAACACCTCTATACCCGTTATATTTCCGGCTCCATCATATCGACCAGTTCCCAGAAGATGTGGTCTCATAAAATGGTTTTCTTTCTGTGCAAACAACATGTATGCCCCTACAGACATGTCCCGTCTAAACACTGGAACTAAAGTAGCTAACATGGTATTCCCCCTTATCCACTCCCTAATTACAGCCTTCACTGCTAGTTTATTTTGTCGAAAAACAATAATTATCTGATTATTTGTGTTAATTATATCATTCTGTAAATACCATTACAAACCAAAACTTAACATGCCTCTGATGACGTCCTCAACCTTGATGCTATAAAAATAAGAGCCCATCCACACTTTGGACAAGCTCTTATATCGTTTTATCCTTTTACCGCACCAGCAATAAAGCTTGACTGTATTTTCTTGCTCAGAAAAATATATACAATCAAAGTTGGGAACGTTGCTATTACAAGAGCGGCTCCGATTGGGCCCCACTCCGTAGTATATCTTCCCGACATTTCCTGCACGCCTGCTGGCAAGGTCTTAAACTTATCACCTGAGTTAAATACGCTGGCAAACATCAGCTCATTCCAGCACTGTAAAAATGTATATATACCTATAGTTGATACAGCCGGCTTCATCAATGGAACTATTACATAGAAAAATGTCTTCCATATGCCACAACCATCTATTCTTGCCGCTTCATCCAGTTCCTTAGGTATTTCATTCATAAACCCCGAAGCAATTAATATGGCCATTGCCAACGAAAAAGCCGCGTAAGGCACAATCAGAGCCTGGTATGAATTGAGCATTTTCACCTTGGATAAGGTTATATAGATAGGAACGATTGATGCATGAATTGGAATGGTAAGTCCCAACATAAAAAACTTGTACATGGTATCTCTACCCTTCCAGTAGATTCTTGTCATGGCAAAAGTAGCCATAAAAGCTGCAGCAATGGTTATTACTATCGTTGAAACAGATACTATTATACTGTTTACAAAGTATCTGCCCATGTCTCCGCTGTTTAAAGCCTTAACATAATTAGACCACAACCATTTGGTTGGAAGTCCTACGACATTTTCTCCAAAGATTTCAGCGTTATCCTTAAGAGAGAATGTAAACATCCAGTAAACCGGAAACAGATTCACGAGAACCCATATGATAAGTATGGCATATACGACATAATTGCCAACTTTACTACTCTTTTTAATTGAATTAGTTGTATCCATGGCTTAGTCCTCCTGCTTAAAAATTCTGTTGATAATAAGAGCAAAGGCAAAGCATAAGACTATCAGCATAACAGCTATTGTACTTCCCATACCATATTTACCACCAATGAATAGCTCTCTAATCATGATGATTGATGGAACCTCTGTTGCCTTGAACGGTCCACCATTTGTTAATACATAAATAAGGTCAAATGATTTCAGTGAACCTGTAACAGCAAATATAACACTAACCTTGAGAATACCCTTCATACAAGGGATTACTACATATCTGTTTACCTGTCCCTGAGATGCACCATCTAACATAGCAGCTTCTCTAAGCTCTACTGGTACACTTTTTACGCCGGCATACATTAACAGCATATGATAACCAACATATTGCCAGAGTATCGGAACAAAGGCTGCCCCAAGAGCAAGCTTAGGATCACCAAGCCATATTGGGCCAAAATCAGGATTGCCTGTAATCAATCTGATAGCCATATTGATAATACCGTAGTCAGGGTTGTACATCTTCAACCATAACTGACCGATAACAACAGTCGAAATCAAAACCGGAGCAAAGAATACTGAAAGGAAAAATCTCTCTCCCTTTCTCCCTTTGCCTAAGGTAAGCGCCAGTCCCAATGAGATTGGCAACTGGATAAATACAGAAAAGAAAGCAAGTAACAACGAGTTAACAAGTGCTTTCATAAAGCGGAGATTCTTACTGGTAAACAGTTCCTTGTAGTTATCAAAGAGGATAAACTCCTTGGCACCTATACCATTCCAGTCATATAAACTATATACGCCGGACATAATAATAGGAAAAATAAGAACTCCTACAAAGAGTAAAAGTGCAGGAAGTAAGAATGCTGTAACATTTATTGCCGTATAAAGTTTCTTCTTTTTCATGTTCTTTCCTTCCAAAAATGGCCTTTCCGACATTAACCTGCCGAAAAGGCCTAAATTAGTTAACTTAATATTTATTGACGTTCCTTACAATTATCTGATGTCAGCTGCTAAGCCATCAACAAAGCCCTGTCCATCGATCATGCATCCATATACCTGATCAACATATGAAAGGTAGATTGTAGCATCATCAGCGCTCATAGCTGTATCGCCAAAGAGTACGTATGTGCTGGCATTTGCGCAGATGTCAGATACTGTATTTGTAAGTGGGTTGATGCTTGATGTGTCATAGTATGGTGTCCAAGCTGGAAGACCACAACCATCAAGATATCCATAGTGGCAAATTTCCTTACCAAGTTCGAATGTGAACTGAGCAGCTACTGCAGCGTTAGGGCTGCTTGCAGCTACTGCAAGTGTATCTGAAGGTCCACCAATAAGCTCGCCAAGCTTAGACTTGTCAGCGTTGATTACTGGGAACTCAGAAACCTTAACATTCAAACCTTCCTGTGCAGCAAAGTCAGCACAGTTCCATGTACCATTCATGTAGAATGCGTACTTACCAGCCATGAAGTTAGCCTTTACTTCGTCATTTGTAAGAGCGATACCGTTAGGATCAAAGTAGCCATTTCCTACAAGCTCCTGGAATGTATCAACAGCGCCCTTTACATCATCATTTGCCCATGTTGCTCTTCCGAGGAAAATGTCGTTAAGCACGTCTGCTCCAGCACTCTTCTCGATAACTGACTCAAGATACTCAGTTACGCACCATGTTTCTTTTCCAGCACAGCCAAATGGGATAACGCCATTAGCCTTAAGCTTGTCACAGCATGCGATGAATTCTTCATATGTACCTGGAACCTCATCGTATCCAGCTTCACTAAGAATATCCATGTTTGCGAAAAGACCAACGATGTTCATGGTAAGAGGAACACCATAGTGCTTTCCATCATATGTTGTGTTACCAAGCATAACCTCTGGAAGCTCACTTGAGAAATTCTTATACTCTTCATCTAAGCAATATACACGTCCAGCGTCAACGAAGTCGCCAAGGAATGCACATGACCATGTAAAGAAGATATCTGGCATTTCGTCAGCTGCTACAGCTGCTTTAATCTTTGTCTTATATGCCTGATTTTCGATTGCTTCCCACTGGAAATTAATCTCTGGATGAGCAGCTGTTACATCAGCGATAGCTGCTTCATATGAGTGACGGTTTGAATCTGACTCTGTAGCGATACACCACATTGTAAGATCAATTGTACCGGTAGATGCGTCAGTTGCAGGAGCTTCAGTTGCTGCTGCATCAGCAGGAGCTGCAGTGTCAGCTGGAGCTGCTGTATCTGTGCTTCCACATGCTACAAGGGATATAGCCATGGCACCGGTAAGGATTGCAGAAATAATTTTCTTCATAATTACCTCCAAATTGGGTGAATTAACAGTTGCGCGCATCTTTTAGACCATCAGCCTAATAAATGCAATATTGATTTATGGTGATGTCAGCTACATCAACGCGTCCGTTCTGCAGCTAATCATAAATCCCCCGCCAATACTATTATTTACTAATAGTACTAACCATTGGCCATGGATATCTTACTGTGAGAGTGTCCCCATCTATCACATATCCACACACCGTGTCAACGAAATGATCGTTGTATACTAACTTAAAATTACTTCCCTCTACATTATCTGTGTAATATCCTGGAAAATAACCATCTTCTTTGAAGGTTCCATCATCTGTAAATTCGAATTGCCAACCTTCATCTGATATCCATACTCCCACAAGACTCTCAGGGTTCCCCTCCCCTTGATAAGTGTATTCGCTATATTTGTAAAGGATTATCTGGCCCTCGGTATCCGAAGGGCCTACCTCAAAGTACTCTCCACCATCCCCAGATAGCTCTAAAATGTCACCATTTTCTTTTACTGTGCACTTTACTCCATCCAGAGTAGCTTTGCCTCCACTGATGTCCAGCGCAACAGTACTGTCATCATGAATATATGACCATTTTCCGCTGTACAAAGTCTTGCTGCAGCCAGAAAAAAGTGCCATAGACAAAACAAATATGCATATAAACAATGCATATCTATATATCTTATTTCTCATTAATTATTCTTCCTTTTATTAGACACTTGCACCTCGAATGTTGTATATACCAAATACAAGTAAAAGTGTCTTCATATTCTATTCACAATTTTCTTACATTTTATTCAAAAATGACGTCAAATTCTTTCACTTTACACGGCATTTTTTTATCTTTTTAGACAAAGTTTAGATGTTTTCATGTCATTTATTGTCTTTTTATGTGAAAAATCACCAAATAAGAGCTATCCATTTTGTTTAGATAGCTCTTATACATTTCACTTATACAAATTGAATAATTATAACTCTTCTAATTCATTATTGTCGCACCTGCCACATACTACAGTAAGATTACCGTTTCGGGTTCTTATTTCATCTATAAATTCTTTCTCTTTCTTTTCCTCTTTCAGCCTTATATCATAGCTTATTTCATACATACTACCCATGTTAGTAGTCTTAACATACATCTGCTTGTGTTCTAATGTATATCTGTCAAAAATATCATCAAAAATGTCTATGTAGTCCAGATTCTCAGGTATCGTGACCCTAAGATTCTTACAATCCGCCTTGCTTTGCGCATAGGAGGTTACATTCATGACAAAATGTATCACGCACACAATCACCGTGATAATAATTGCAAGCGTAATCTCTCCTATAGCACAAGTTATGCCTATAGTCATATCAAAGAATATATATCCTATCTCTCTGGCCGTACCTTGAATTGATCTAAATCTTACAAGGGAAAAAGCTCCAAGTACAGCCACCGATGCACCAAGATTACCATTTACAGCTACCATCACTACACAAACTAATATCGGTAGCACCACCAGGGTTCTGGCAAAATTTTTTGACACCCTGCCAGTCTTTATATAAGTCAAAGAAATTACAAACCCCAATAAGCCTGCTGTGGATGCATAAGATAATGCTTGCCACATAGATATTACGTCGCTAACATTCGTTGCTATTATATTTTCAAACACTGTATTCACCCCTCCATAATCTGTCTCTTGTAAAAACTACCATACTTCGAAAAAGAGATAGGATATATCTCATTCTCAGATAAAAGTCTGGCAAACCATATTGGCATGGCATCTGATATTTTAACCTCCATAAGCCTCATCCCATCAGGAATCAGTAACTCCGTCTCTGAATCATCAAACAGTGTCAGATTATGTACTCTGCTTCTGATATTTATGTCAAAGGTTACTCTAAACTCTGGATCATCTTTTCCATATAATGCAAGTCTGTCGTAGGCTATGTATCTTTTGGGGTAAATTCCATATTTATCAATTAAGTAATCAATCTCACTAAAAATCTGACCTTGATTATTCGGCGATATACCATGATTAATATAGTCTTTCGCCTCATTCATGGGCAGTGCTACTCTTCTCTTGTTAACCAGCCCCTTGTACTTCTTTTTAATTTCAAGAAAACACATGCTGTCATCTGTCGGTTTGCCATAGCATCTGATTCGAAACTTTTCTTTGTACTTAGGCCCCTCGATAGACGTTCTAATAAGTTCATCTGTGTCAGTGTCAAAATACACATTTCTAATGGTATGCAAACCATACTCATCTTCACACATGAAGCTGTCCAGCGACGTCTTTAGACTTTCGTACTGCTCTTTGGAGAGCAAATACTTTTTTTCGTACCTGTTGAACACTTTTTGCACTTTTATCATACGTAAACCTCCCATTGCATTATTTAATCACATTTATGACCATTTTTTTCATTCAGGGAATAAACTACGTACTTTTGGGAATGAACTACATGTGTCACCTTGTTGCTTCGATGTGTTTTTCTACCAATTCATTTATTTTTCCTCGTCCTACAGGGATTGTAACGCCTCCTTCCATCACAACAAAATTACTTCTTACACGTTGTATTTTGCCTACATTTACAATAAATGATTTATGACATCTGATAAACAGATTCTCATCCAACAGTTTTTCGATCTCATACAGCAGATAATTTGTACCAAGTTTTGTCAGATTATCACCATAATATAAAATGCTTTTCTTTCCCTTACTTTCGATATATGTAATGGAGGATTGTACTATCTGATATACATCCCACCCCACCTTAATTTTCAATAATCTGTCAAAGTTCATTGTTTTTCTGTAGGAATCCAACACCTCGAACAATTCACTCTCTTTTAAGGGTTTTATCAGGAATCTGTAAGTGCCAACCTTGAAGGTATCATAGACAATTTCCGGATACGCCGTCAAAAATACCACTTTATTGTTTATGGATTGCTGCCGAAGTTTTTCTACCACTTCTATACCTGTGGGTTGATTGTCTCCTAACTTGTAATCCATAAAAATAAGAGTATCCTTCTTAATCCTGTCTATACTCTTAAATATATCCTCCCCGTTTTCACATTCAAACACAGTACATTCAATGTTTGTTTTGATAGCATATTTTACTATACTGTTTTTTACACTCTCCCTAATACTTTGATTGTCATCACACACCAAGATGTCCATCATAATAAGTCTCCTCAAGTATTATTATTTTTGTACTATATTATCATTCCCGGGAATTTATTGCCATTTGACAAAAATATGTGTACAATGCATCATGTACTTATTTTTGTTACTATACAGAGGTTAAGAAAAGAATATGGAGATACACCCTTCCTTATGTTTGGGAGCATCTCCATAGAATTGTTTTTGTATATTTCAGACTATTTTTTATATATAAATACTATGTCGTGAGCCTTAATTATCGTCTTGCCGTGTGGAATTATAATCTTGTTTCCTCTCTTAATGAGTACGATAGTAACAAGTCTTGATATATCAAGTTTTGAAATAGGATTTCCAACCCACTCATTTTCTGAGCCTATTACAATCTCCTGTAGCTTCAGGTTAGATTCATCAATATACGACTCAGCAGCCAACACTACTCTGTCATTTAGTAACAATCTGGTAGAACCATTGGGTATCATAACCTCATTGTTGCGAAGAATTGTAACAAGAATCAGTCCTTCAGGCAGTCTTGTATCCTTAACCTCTATATTTTTCCATATGTGATTCTCATTAATTAGAACAGTAACAAAATTTACAGGATACTCTCTTTGCATGGCATCGATATTTTTGATGCTGGAATACTGCTCTACAAATCCCGCACTTATAATACCTGTAGGTATAGCTACAACTCCAACTCCCAAAAACGAGATAGCGATAGCCATTAATTTGCCTATAGCAGTCACTGGATATATGTCGCCGTATCCCACTGTAAGTATAGTAGAAACAGACCACCAGATTCCTGAAAAGGCATTTGCGAACACCCCAGGCTGAGCATCGTGTTCCACTGAATACATACACAGTGAAGATGCAAGCATCAATACGCCTATAATGGAAATAGAAGAAATCAGCTGTTTTCTTTTTTCATACAATACACCAGTGATAACATTGAACGAATCATACTGAGCATTGATTCTGAACAAATGAAAGATTCGCATCACTCTCAGCATTCTGAATACTACAAATCCTGAGAAATATATCATTGGTAAAATAGTAAATAAATCGATTATACCATCAAAGCTTTTTATGAATTTGATTCTCGCCCCAAACGCAGTTGTGTTAGGGTACAGCAAATCTGCAGTCCAAATTCTGAGAATATACTCTACCAAAAATACCAGAGTCGTAGCATATTCGACATTCCTAAATAATGTACCAAATGCCGCCAGCTCGTCAAAGGTTTCCAAAATCATTGCAATAATATTGCTAAATATAGTAATAACAATAAAAAGATCAAAGCCTCTGCTTATGGTGTTTGATTTATCGCCGATTTGAAGTATATCAAATATTTTCTGCTTCATTATTTCTAACCTCTGTTCTTCGACTTTATAAACATGACTACATCCGAACCGGTAATCACAATAGCTCTTTTTTTAGACTTCTACATTTTATAATTTCTCTTATATTTTATACAGATTAACGTAGCTACAAGTGGAAACACACCCAACTCTATAATATCTTGTGAGTAATTAATAAAAGTCAAAACCCACCCGTCTTTAACATTTTCGCAGAAGTTACCTGGTATTCTAATCACAATATCCCATACTGCGTGCAATACCATACACATTGTGATGCTGTTCGACTGCAAATAAATTGCCGCCAGGAAAACGCCAAATGCGCTGGCATATAGAGCGTTCCACAGACAAGA
>JABUSV010000126.1 GCA_021442555.1 Pseudobutyrivibrio sp.
GAAGATAATAGATTGAATAATAAGAGAGAAAAAAAGACTAATTTATATTCAATTGTATCTATACAATGTCTTAGTTCGACTATAATTGGGTTTAGCATTATTTACACCTCAACGGAGCATATTCAAGGGATAAAATATGCTCCGTAATAATTATGTTATCTAAAGTCTACAGTTCCGCTTACAAATGCATAATCAAAATGTATTTGATAATCTTCCATACCCATACCAACCTGAGTTCCTTCTTTATCATAATCTGAAGACGTAAAGATTAATTTGCATGAGCCGGTACCTACACCTTGCTTATATTTGGAAGAAATTCTGCTTTTTTTATTGTTTACAGCCCAAAAATTGGCATAAGAGGTATTGGTTATGGCTGTAACCTGATTAGATATGTAATTATCAGATGTGGTTTTTTCGTGCATAGAAGTAAAGTTGTTAGTCTTGTTTCGCCCTAGAGAATATGCGGTGTAACTAGAAGCTTGGGAGAAAGTTGTTGCAGATGTCACAACACAAAATGCACACAGTATACCAACTGCAGTTTTTAATAATATGCTTTTTGTTTTCATGTTTATTCCTTTCTTAAAATTAATTTACACTAATTAAGAAAAGCGATATACTTCACCATGGTACTTTTCATTTAAGTGCTTTTTAATGGACTCTGAAGCGCTTCATTCATACATTTGGAGTCCTATTTATATAAATCAGATTGTTTGCAACCAGTCTGTTTTATACACTATTAGCAGGTATATGTTTGCATGAATAAAACAATATATAGATATCTGCCAATATAATATTCAATTATAACGCGATTGATAAATAAGCTACATATATGGAATGATGAGCACTATAAATGTATGTTAATATTCTGCCAATAATGCTTCTGTTTTAATCTTATCTGTTAGTATATTCGTTGTAGAATAAGTTTACAATATGTATACCTCCCAACGGTAATATTTACCTCCCAACGGTAATTCTAAATTCTATCGGTTATCTCCAATGCAAAACAAAATTAATATATTCTACAAAAAAAGAACTGGAAACAGTTCTTTTTTTGTATTACAATGTTATCATAAATGATAACAAAGGAGGGGTGTAATTGAAAGCTCGCTACGAGGAGGGGACTATTAGTGCCGAGGCCGCCATAGCCAGGCAGGATGTCGCTTCCAAGATGAAGGATATGCGACTTTCCATGAATCTGACTCAGCAGGATTTGGCTGACAGGTCTGGCACTCAAAAATCTAACATATCCAGGATGGAGAGCGGAAAATACAACCCGTCTTTGGATTTTTTGGTTAAGGTTGCAGACAGCATGGGAAAACATGTATTGGTGAAGTTTGAGTAGAGGAGGAGTACGATGGTTAACAAACCTAAGGTTTCCAAGGGAGTATATAACAAGGATGTTGTGCTTTGTGAGACTACTAATCGCGGAGTATCCATGAGATGTGCCAAGACTCTTATGGCAGGCAGCGTGCCTTTTACAAGCTGTTGGTCCACCATACCTTTTTATAAGAGGTGGGCATATAACGGCGCCAAGCAGCTGTGCACCATATCTATTAACAGAGGCGAATACTCCAAAGCAAGACGCGCTATTGATGAGCTCGAAGAGAGAGACTACAGGCGTCTGATGCTTAACTTAATATAAATATTTTTGATATTTAAACTCAGAGCCCTTGCTGTTACGTCAGCAGGGGCTTTTATTCAGTGGATAGATGTGTGATAAGAGGAACTATTCCAGATATTGAGGTAGTTATCTATAATCTATGAATCTGTAGAAATAAACCCTAATGACATCTTTTAAAGCAATAAACAATTTATTGTTTATTTTATAAGGCTAATGTGTTATAAATTTAACGAACAAATAGAAGGAGCAAATATAATGAACAAAAGAATTTTTTTAATACTCGCATTGGTAGCAGGTATAAGCTGCATTAGCGGGTGTGGTCAGGATGAAGCAATAGACCAGCAGATCCCTGAGACCAAGGTGATTATAGAGGATACGAATAGTAGTGTAACAACTGATAGGACAGAGAATACTGCAAATGATGTGACAGATGGCACATCGGTTGGAAATACTACAAGCCCTAAGACTAATGATGCATCACTTTCACTGTCTGATTTGTCGCAGGTACAGTTTACTTTTTGCAGTGGTGCAGGAGGCTGGACTGATGACTTTAGTATATTCCCTGACGGTTATTTTATGGGAAACTTTGTAGATTCGAATATGGGAGAGACAGGAGAGGATTATGCCAACGGAACAGTATATTGCTGTGATTATACTGGACATTTTAGTGAGCCCGTAAAAATCGACGATTTGACTTACGAGATTACGTTAAAAGATATTAGCTACAGCAAAGAGGTTGGTGAAGAAGAGCTTGTCTGGCTGGAAGATCTAAGATATGTTTATACGGGGGCATATGCTTTGGGTGGCAACAAGTCATTCAGGATATATATGCCTGGTACACCTCTTGCAGGATTTAATGAGGAGATTCAAAGCTGGTTTTACGGATATGGCATCGAAGGCACCAAGCTAGAAAATATGATTATGGTAGATGAGGATAACAAATATGTGATATCTGGCTATCCTAAGATGGAGCCCTCTGAGGATGCACGTATTACTTACAACTCATACAAACAGTCTGTGGAATATCTGATGGGATTGGATGGCTCTACAAGGGCCATAGATCAGGCTAGAGGCATGGCTTATACCAATGCAGATAAGTGCCTCAACTATATCTGGACTGTTATGAAGTATTCTGTCAGCGAAGATGAGTTTAAAAAGATATTGGAGGAGCAGCGCACTTGGTTAAAGGACAGAGATAAGCGTGCAGAAGAAGCCTCATCAGAGTGGGAAGGCGGTTCATTCCAGGGTGTAATATATACAGAGAGTATGGTCGAATCTACCATGGAAAGATGTGAAGTATTATTAGGTTATATAAAATAAAAAGTCCCTGACTCAGGATGTATCTGGGTCAGGGATTTTCATTTTGATATACATTTTTATTTTACTTTTGATATTTAGGAGAATTATTGATGTGCTATTGAATAAATTGCTCTAAAATTCATGGTTTTTTCATCTTTTTTTGTGAAAAAAACGTTATAATCTACACATAAATGTACACTTGTGCAAAATGTTCGGTTTTTACAAATAAATACACATGTAAAGGAGAAGGAAATGAACGGGGACCAGTACAGAAGAGTTAACAGATTGTATTATCTGGGATTGTTGATTGCATCTATTTTTATGACAATAGGTCTTTTGGCACAGCTTGCCATGAGCGGACTGCCACCAATCCAGAGTATTATTCCACTTGCATGCAATATCATAAGCTTTGTTATCATTACTGCAGTTTATATAAAGAACAAGGATAATAACAAGCTGGCTTTATTTGGAACAGCATCATATCTGACAGTGTATTGCATTTCTTTACTTATGAATGCCAGCAATACCTGCTATCCTTACATCGCTCCAGCTCTTATGATTCTTGTGATTATGCAAGAGCGAAAGATGACTAATATTACAGCTCTTGTTACTCTTGGAGTTAACATACTCAGGGTAATTATCAGTTTTGCTACTTCAACTGCTCCGGATACTGTAATAGAAGGAGCCATGATAGAGACAATTATTACTATTTTGCTTGTAGTTGCTTCAATGCGAGGTGGCAAGCTTTTGGCTGATTTTACAGCAGAAAATAACGCAGTAATTCAAGGTCATGCAAAGCATTCAGAGGAGATGGCACACAGGGTTATGGATGGTTCTGCATCTGTATCTGAGTCTATGCAGGTATCTCAGGCCAAGATAGGAGATGTTCAGACAGCTATCAAGGCAATCAGCGATTCGTTGCAGGAGATTGCCCTTGGAACAGAGCAGTCTGCTGATTCTGTTGAGCAGCAGAGTACTATGACTATAGAGATTCAGTCTCTTATTGATAGTATTTACAGCCAGATTCAGAATCTGGTACAGATAGCTACAGAATGCAAGGTAATCATCAAGGAAGGTGCTGAGGTGGTAGAAAAACTGCAGTATGGCGCAGATAAGTCTACAGAATCCAGCCAGCAGATGATGGTTGCAGCAGAAGAGATGAATAAACAGGCAGACGCTGTTAGAGACATCACCACAATTATTCAGGGAATCAGTAGCCAGACTAACCTGTTAGCACTTAATGCTTCCATTGAGGCTGCCCGTGCAGGTGAAGCAGGCAAGGGCTTTGCAGTAGTTGCTGATGAGATTAGAGCACTTGCAGAGCAAACCAAGGATGCAACAGAAAACATTTCTACCATCCTTGATGCACTTTCAAAGGATACAGACCTTGTTTCCAACAAGATTCAGGAGACTGTTGATATCTCTAATGAGCAGATTGAATATATAGGTGTTACCCGTGAAAAATTTGCTTCCATCAACAGAGGATTTGAGGATCTGTCATCTGATGTTACTGAGGTTGATGGCCGTGTGCAGGACCTTCTGGAACGTAATAATACAATTGTAAGAGAGGTTACCAATCTTTCTGCTACAACAGAAGAAATCACAGCCAACTGTGAAGGCGCAGCCAGCAATGCGGTATCTACGGTACAGCTTGTCAGTGATTTTGTAGAGCTTTTGGAGAATATTGCAGATGTAGTATACTCTTTAAATAATGCGGCTGAAGAATAAAATCAGGACAAAACAAGCTTAAAAATGCTATAATATTGGAGGTTGTGTTTAATTTTACATGACCTCCAATTTTAATGAGGAGATAATTTGCGAAGCAAATTATAGACGAGACTTCGGCGGAGCCGCTTGATTAAAATGAGGAGATAATTTGCGAAGCAAATTATAGACGAGACTTCGGCGAAGCCGCTTATATAAAGAGAGGAGAATAGATAAATAATGACAGTTAACGAGAGAATTGCAGCCTTAAGGGATCTCATGAAGGACAGAGGAATCGATATGTATCTGGTTCCTACTGATGATTTTCATTCATCAGAATATGTAGGTGAGCACTTTAAAGAGCGAAGCTTTATAACAGGCTTTACAGGCTCAGCAGGAACAGCAGTTATAACTGCTACAGAGGCACATCTTTGGACTGACGGCAGATATTTTGTGCAGGCTGCAAAGCAGCTTGAAGGCTCTGTGGTTATATTAGAGCGAATGATGGAGCCTGGCGTTCCTACTGTATCTGAGTATATAGAAGCTCACTTTGAGATAGGCGGCTGTCTTGGCTTTGATGGCAGATGTGTTAATGCAAAAAACGCACAGGAATATGAAAGAATAGCCAAGGACAAGAGTGGCAAGCTCTATACCGCAGAGGATTTGATAGACCTTATCTGGGAAGACAGACCTTTGCTTCCACAGGCTACTCTTTGGATAGTAGACGAGAAATATTGCGGAGAATCCTTTGAGTCCAAGGTTGAGAGAATCCGTGAGAAGATGGCAGAAAAGAAGGCAACTTCACATCTTTGCAGCTGCCTCTATGATATTGCCTACATCACCAACCTAAGAGGTGATGACATTGCCAACGTGCCAGTATTTTTATCATTTTTGTTGATAGATATGGATACAGTTACCCTGTTTTCAGACAGTACTAACTGGTCTGAGGAGATTATGGAGTATCTTGATAAGAAAAATATCAAGCTCTATCCATATAATATGATATACAGTTACTTAAGCTCAGCAGCCTTAGAGGGTAAGGCAGTGCTTATGGACAAGTCTATCGTCAACTACAACATGGTCAAAGCATTGCCAAAGAGTGCAACGGTTATTGAGGCAGATAATCCTTCAGAGCTTATGAGAGCTGTCAAGAATCCTGTTGAGATTGAAAATACAAAAAAAGCTCATGTGAAGGACGGTGTTGCCGTAACAAAGTTTATCTATTGGCTGAAAAACAATATCGGCAATGAGCCTATGACAGAGATTACGGCTTCTGATTATGTGGAAGCCAGAAGAAGAGAACAGGAAAACTTCGTGGACCTCAGCTTTGATACCATTTCTGCCTACGGTCCCAATGCTGCCATGATGCACTACAGTGCCAAGCCTGGCAGTGAGGCAACTCTTGAAACCAAGGGATTTCTATTGGTTGATTCAGGAGCACACTACAAGGAAGGTACAACAGATATCACCCGTACTATTGCATTAGGTGAGCTGACTCAGCAGATGAAGGAATACTACACTACAGTACTTCGCTGTAATATGAGACTTGCTGCAGCAAAGTTTCCCAAGGGTGTGACAGGACTTAATCTTGATGTGTTAAGTCGTGGCCCTGTATGGGATATGGGCCTGGATTACAGATGCGGTACAGGTCACGGAGTAGGACACATTTTAAATGTTCACGAGGGACCTAATAGCTTTAGATTCAGAACTCTTAACGGTGCTCCGGCAGCAGAACTTGTGCCAGGTATGATTACAACTGATGAGCCAGGGCTCTACATAGAGGATGGCTTTGGTATACGTATAGAAAACGAGCTGTTGTGTGTAGAAGATGAGACCACTGAGTACGGAAGCTTTAGAAGTTTTGAGGCCATCACATATGCTCCAATAGACTTGGATCCTGTTATCCCTGAGATGATGACAGATTATGAAAAAAAGACTTTAAACGACTATCATAAGATGGTCTATGCTACACTTTCTCCTTATTTAAGTGAGGAAGAAAACAAGTGGCTAGCTCATGAGACCAGAGAGATTTAAGGAAGAATAATTATATGAAGCTATTACTTATCGACGGACATAGTATTCTAAACAGAGCGTTCTATGGACTTCCGGATTTAACCAACAGCAGAGGAGAGCACACCGGAGCAATCTATGGTTTTTTAACCATGCTTCAGAGATATATCGAGACTGAACAGCCAGACAATCTGACTGTTGCTTTTGATGTACATGCTCCAACATTCAGACATGAGATGTTTGAAGGCTATAAGGGCACCCGCAAGCCAATGGCACCAGAACTCAAGGAACAGGTGCCACGTATCCAGGAACTCCTGAAGGCCATGGATATACCAGTGGTTACCATGGCAGGCTGGGAGGCTGATGATCTGTTAGGTACTCTTGCTGGTATCGGTGAGAAATCAGGCTTTGATGTGACAATTGTGTCAGGAGATCGAGATTTATTGCAGCTTGCAACAAAGCATGTCAAGATTTCCATTCCTAAGACCAAGATGGGTGGTACTGAGATAGAAAACTATTTTGCCCAGGATGTGCTGGAAAAATATGGAGTTACTCCAAAACAGTTTATAGATGTCAAGGCTCTCTGGGGTGACACTGCGGACAATATCCCGGGTGTAGAGGGTATCGGTGAAAAAACAGCCACAGCCCTCATTGCCCAGTATGGCTCTATAGAGGAATGCTATGCTCATGTTGATGAGATTAAGCCACCAAGAGCCTCCAAGAATCTTAAAGAACAGTGGGATACTGCAGTTCTTTCCAAGACTCTTGCTACCATCAATATCAATGCACCTGTAGAGCTTGATGTAGAAGCCAGCAGAATGCATAACATATATACGCCTGCGGCATATACTCTGGTAAAACAATACGAATTCAAGAAGCTTTTATCCAGATTCGAAGAAACAGCTGCAGGTGCACAGGACCAGGGGAAAGTCGCACCTTCCTTTGAAGTACCTGAATTTGTGACATTAACAGACATGACAGAGATAGACAGAGTATTTGCCAGGTATGAGACTTCTGAGTATGTAGGAGCATCTCTTGTGGTGGCTGATTCGCAGTTTTACGGTGTTGCCGTATCTGATGGCAGCAGCGCGTACTATATACCTGTGTTTTTCCTGGTGACAGAGCCTTATCTGACAGAGGCACTTTTAAAACTTGGTGCTTCCAAGGCTAGGCTTGTTTTCTGGGATATGAAGGGCGCATGTCATACACTAGGACGCGATATTTCAGATGCTGATGATATCAGTGTGGCGGCATATCTGTTGGATCCGTTAAAATCCAATTATCTATATGATGATATTGCATCATCATATCTTGATTTTATGGTGCCTGCAGAGGGAGAACTTCTAGGGAAAAAGAAGCTAAAAGACCTTATATCAGAGGATGTTACAACAGATGTTTTGCGAGACTTGAACTGTAACAAGGCGTTTGTGGCAGCTAAGGCTTTTCCTGTAATCATGGATTGCGTAAGGGATGCTGGCATGGCTGATATTTATTATAATATCGAGCTTCCTCTGACTCATACATTGTACGATATGGAGATAGAAGGAATCGCCATGGATGTTGTGGCTCTAAAGGAGTTTGGCAACACCTTGACCAGTAGGATTCGACTGCTGGAGCAGGCTATCTATGAGGCTGCCGGTGAGGAGTTTAATATCAACTCACCTAAGCAGCTTGGAGTTATATTATTTGAAAAAATGGGTATAGAAGGGGGCAAAAAAACCAAGACAGGTTACTCAACAGCAGCAGATGTTTTGGAAGCATTGGCACCGGATTATCCAATAGTTAACAATATTTTAGAGTACAGACAACTGGCAAAGCTCAACTCTACCTATGTAGAAGGACTGAGTAACGCAGTATCAGCAGACGGCAGAGTACATTCTACATTTATGCAGACTGTAACTGCTACTGGTCGAATCTCATCTACAGAGCCTAATCTGCAGAATATTCCTATTCGAATGGAACTGGGACGTCAGATACGCAAGGTATTTTACCCAAAGAAGGGCTTTGTTTTCTTGGATGCAGACTATTCTCAGATAGAGCTTAGAGTGCTGGCACACATGTCAGGGGATGAGGCTCTGATAGGGGCCTTTAAGGCTGGACAGGATATTCACAGATCTACAGCAAGTCTGGTGTTTAAGACTCCTTTTGATGAGGTCACAGACCTTCAAAGACGCAGAGCCAAGGCTGTTAATTTTGGTATAGTATATGGAATCTCAGCCTTTGGACTTGCGGCAGATTTGGGCATTGGCAGAATTGAGGCCAAACAGTATATAGATGACTATTTTGTAGCTTATCCTAAAATGAAGGAGTTTATCAACGGTCTTGTGGAAGAGGGCAAGGAAAAGGGTTGCGTCAAGACCATGGCAGGTCGAATCAGACCTATTCCAGAGCTTAGCTCCAGCAATTTTATGCAGCGCCAGTTTGGAGAACGCGTAGCAATGAATTCCCCTATCCAGGGTACTGCGGCTGATATTATAAAAATAGCCATGGTCAGAGTTCATGACAGGCTAAAAGCTGAGGGGCTGGAGTCAAGATTGCTGTTGCAGGTACACGATGAGCTCTTAATCGAGACCAAGCTAGAGGAGTTGGAAAAGGTAAAAGCAATCATGGCTTCAGAGATGGAATCTGCTGTTAAGCTTAGTGTTGATTTGGAGATAGATATGCATCAGGGCAACACCTGGTACGAGGCAAAATAATGAGATTTATCGGTATAACTGGTGGAGTTGGCTGTGGTAAATCCAAGGTTTTGGAGATACTCAAGGAGCAGCTTAAAGACAAGTGCATCATAGTGGAGGCAGACAAGCTGGCCGCTTCTTTGATGATGCCAGGACATAAGTGCTTTGATGATGTGGTGTCCTTGCCCTGGCCATCTTCAATAATAGGGGATGATGGATTGATTGACAGGTCTCTCATGGCAAAATTTATGTATGCTGACCATAAAATGAGAAATGCCGTCAATGAAATTGTGCATCCTGCGGTAAAGCTAGAAATACAACATCAAGTAGATGAGGCTTATAAGACACACAATATAGAGTATTTTTTCTATGAAGCTGCATTGCTTATTGAATGTGGCTATGATAAACTATGTGATGAATTATGGTATATATACGCTGATGAAGCTGTGCGCAGAGACAGGCTGTCTTGTAATCGTGGTTACAGCCAGGATAAGATTAGCTCTATCATGGCATCACAGCTTCCCGAGGACGTATTTAAGGACAGATGCAGCGTAGTAATAGATAACAGCGGTGACGCTGAGGTTACCAGGGGACAGATTCTTTCTATTCTGGCTTAGTTTTTTGGAGAAGGCATAAGGGGAGGAACAAGAGGTTTTTTATGGCACAAAAGGATTTAGTTTTTGGACTTGATATTGGTACCCGCAACGTAGTAGGTACGGTAGGTTATCAGGAGGGCGAAGGTTTTCATGTTGTTGCTCAGACTATCAGAGAACATGATACCCGCGCCATGCTTGATGGTCAGATTCATGACATTGGTCGAGTTGGTAAAACCTGCGATGATGTCAAAAAAGAGCTTGAACGTCAGGTTGAAATGCCTCTTACGGAGGTATGTATAGCTGCCGCTGGTCGTGTGCTTCGTACAGTTACCACCCATGTCAGAATGGAGTATCCTGCTGAGTCGGTAGTAGTGGGTGAGGACCTTCATACCCTGGATATGATGGGTATCGAGCAGGCTGGAAAGGAATTAAAAGAGGACGAAAATGCCAAGTACAAGTTCTATTGCGTAGGATATTCCACTGTAAAATATTACTTAAATGACGAGGTCTTTGGCTCTCTGGAAGATCACAAGGCGACTTCTATTGCTGAGGATATTATTGTTACTTTCCTTCCTGAGGATGTTGTGGATGGTCTTTATTCAGCTGTGGGCAAAGCAGATCTTCAGGTTGCCAATATGACCTTGGAGCCAATTGCTGCCATCAATGTGGCTATTCCTCAGAATTTCAGAATGTTAAATATTGCCCTGGTGGATGTAGGCGCAGGCACATCGGATATCTGTGTCACCAGGGATGGAAGTATCGTAGCCTACGGTATGATTCCTATGGCTGGTGATGAGCTTACAGAGGTGATTGTTCAGCAGTTTTTGGTGGATTTTGCCACTGCAGAACAGATCAAGAGGGGTTCTACTACAGGGGAAGATGTGACCTATGAAGATATCATGGGAATATCTCATACAGTGACTGCCAAGGAAGTGTGGGCTCTCACTGATCCTATTATGGATAAAATAACAACTGAGGTTGCTGAAAAGATAATCGAGGTAAACGGAGGCAAATCAGTATCCGCTGCCTTTATCGTTGGTGGTGGCGGCAAGATACACGGCTTTACAGAAGCCTTGGCCAAGAAGCTTGATATTATTCCAGAGCGTGTTGCTCTTCGTGGCGAAGAGGTTATGAAGAACATTACCTTTGAGCAGCAGGAGATTCAAAAGGATTCCCTGCTTGTTACACCTATTGGTATCTGCCTCAATTACTATGAGCAAAAAAATAACTTCATTATGATCAATTTTAATGGTGAGATGATGAAGCTTTATGATAATGGCCAGCTCACAATCGTTGATGCAGCTATGCAAGCAGGTTTTTCTGCTGAGCAGCTGTTCCCAAGACGTGGTCGTGAGATTAATTTTACCGTAAATGGTATACCTCGCATGATTCGCGGTACGGAGGGCGAGTCTGCTGTGGTTACCATGAATGGTATACAGTGCGGAATCAACACCAAGCTTGAATTCAACTGCAAGGTTGAGCTTACGCCTTCCACCGAAGGCGGCAGCGGTTCTGGAACTATTGCAGACCTTGCGGAGTACACCACAGACTATTTGTTTTTTGTGGTTAACGGCCTGAGAATCAAGTGTCCTAAGTTTGTGGAGGTAAATGGTTCCATGGAACCTGGTACCTACGCTATCAAGCAGGGGGATGTGATTGAGACCAGAGCCTTCTATACAGTGGGACAGTTGGCAGAATTTATGGATGTTGTTATTGATAACAGATATCAGATTATGGTTAACAACAGACCAGCCAACGAGGACACTCTCGTATATGAGAACTTTACTGTAGATTGGAATACAGACGCTTCTGCCATAAGAGGCGAGGATATAGAAGAGGTATCAGAGACTGAGACCGTTGAAGCAGCTTCAGATGCTGTTGCCTCACCTGCCATTGAGATTGTGACCAACAATATCCCTGTGAAGGTCAATGGCGAGATTATGATGCTTTCGGGCAAGTCTGAATATATTTTTGCAGACATATTTATTTTGATCAATTTGAACACTAACGAAGGTGGCGGAAGAGAGCTTATTACCAAGCTCAACGGTGCAAGATGCGGTTACGCAGATATTGTAAGAGCCAATGACGAGTGTGAAGTATACTGGGAATAACAATGGATTTTTTTAGCATAGTCAGTGGTAGTAGTGGTAATTGTATATGTGCAGGAGATGACAAGACACATCTTATGATAGATGCAGGAATCTCAGGCAAGAGGATTGAGGCAGGCCTTAATCTGTATGACTACTCTACAGCCGATATGGATGGTATTCTGATTACTCACGAGCACTCTGATCATGTTGGGGGACTTGGAGTTGTATCCAGAAAATATCACATTCCTATCTATGCTACAGCAGGTTCCATCAGGGCTATCAGACAGCAGAAAAGCCTTGGAAATATTGATGACAGCCTGTTTCATGTTATTCATCCCGACGAGCCTTTTACAATAGGTTCGCTTACAATATTACCTTTTCGTGTAAGTCATGATGCAGCAGAGCCTGTAGCTTATCGCATAGAAAATGATAAAAATGCAGTTGCGGTGTGTACTGACTTGGGCTATTATGATGACTATATAATTTCACATCTTAAGAATCTTGATGCATTATTGCTTGAAGCAAATCACGATGTTCGTATGCTTGAGGTTGGGCCTTATCCATATCAGCTTAAGCGACGTATCCTTGGAGATTATGGACATCTTAGCAATGAAAACAGTGGCAGATTGCTTAGTCAGATTCTTCATGATGATATTAAACATGTATTTTTAGGGCATCTGTCCCATGAGAATAATTATCCTCAGCTGGCATACGAGACAGTCAGATCTGAGGTTACCCTTGATGAGAGTAATCATTACAAGGGCGGAGATTTTAACATCACTGTGGCATCTCGTGAGCAGGCATCTGAAAGAATATATATATAGGAGAACATTATGAACCAGAACAAAGTAATAATAACTGTAGTAGGTAAAGATACAGTAGGAATCATCGCAAAGATTTGTACTTATCTTGCAGATAGCCATATCAATGTACTTGATATTTCTCAGACTATCGTTCAGGATTTCTTCAACATGATGATGATTGCAGATATCGCAGGCTGCGAGAAGGCCTTTGATACAGTACAAAACGACCTTGTTGAGCTTGGCAAAAACATCGGAGTCGAGGTGAAGTGCCAGCGTGAAGAAATCTTTGAAAGAATGCACAGACTTTAAGAGGAATTGATGCGAAGCATCAAAGACGAGACTTCGGGGGAGCCGTGAAACGGCGAGAC
>JABUSV010000094.1 GCA_021442555.1 Pseudobutyrivibrio sp.
CTGTATACAATGGCTGTATTCTTCCTAGTGTTCCTGTACAACTCACCATCAGGACTGGTATTCTACTGGACTCTTAATAACCTGTTTTCTCTTGTTAAGACTATTTTTTACAAGCTTAAAAACCCAAGAAAAGTCCTTAATATTATGCTTGCCATAGCAGGTGTGGTGGTGATGGGGCTTGGAGTCATGTCACTGGGTCGTATAAGAGCAAGTCTTGTTCTTATTGTGCTTATGGTAGGTGCAATAATGATAATGCCGTTGGCCATAAGTGTCTTAGGTCGATGGATAAGCCCGGACAAGCTTACTATTAGCAAAGAAAGCAATCCAAAGGCGTTTATTATAGCCATGCTGTATATGGCAGTACTGGTGGGTGGATTTATTCCATCTACTGTTATTGCGTCTTCGCCGCAGGAATTTATATGTAAATACAATAATTTCCATCCTGCCATGTATGTAACATCCGCTTTATGTTACTCAATAGGATTTTTTGTGATATGGATGGGAGTATTCTACTGGATTACCGAAAAAGATAAGAAAAACCGCTGGGAGGCAGGCGCTATAGCTTTGTGTGTTGTGGCTTCTGTGAACTATTTTGTTTTCAATATCAAAGCAGGTGTGCTGGATAAAACCCTCAACTATGAATACCCATATCAGACAAAGATATCTGTAATGGGTATTAATCTATTGGTAATCATAGTAGCGGTGATATTGACCATGTTACTCTATGGGCGTTTTAAAACGGTTTTGATTAGAGGAATAGGTATAGTCATAGCGACGTATGTTGTTTTGACAACAGTTAATGTTGTAAATATTAATACACAGGCTCAGCCTGCTCTTGCCAGACAGGAGCGAAACCGACAGAAGCCTTCCTTTGAGTTTACTACTACGGGAAAAAATGTGGTGGTAATAATGCTTGACAGAGCTCTTGGCGAGTACCTGCCATATATAATGGATGAAAGACCTGAACTGAAAGAGAGTTATGCCGGATTTACATATTACCCAAATACTGTTTCTTTTGGAAATGTTACTTTGTTGGGGTCACCTGCATTGTTTGGTGGTTACGAATATACCCCGGAAGCTATGAATAACAGAGATTCTAAGCTTGTCGTGGATAAAATAAATGAAGCGTTAAGGTTGATGCCTGTAATGTTTAGTGATAATGGGTATAGGACTACAGTCTGTGACCCTGTATATGCCAATGGTCAGTGGGAGACGGATTTATCTATATATGATGATTATCCAGATATAAATGCTTATGCCGCTATAGGTAATTTTGAAGGAGAGTACAATCCAGATTTCACCAAGAGTAACCGCCGCAACTTCTATTGTTTTGGTATGATGAAAATAATGCCACTGTTGTTTCAAAGAACAGCATATGATGATGGTAAGTATCTGCAAAGAACCAACGAACTTATAGTAAAATCTCATATCTGTGACAGTGAACTGACAGCTCAAGGTGTGAGCACAGATGAATATGACAATTACAATATGCTTTATCATCTATCGGATGTTACAAGTTTTAATAATAATGAGGAAAACACTTTCCTGTTTTTTAGAAATGACTTAGCGCATAGTCCGTCATTGTTACAGCTGCCTGACTATGAGATGAAATATGACGTGGACAATACGCCATACATGGATTCTATTCCAGATAAATTAACCTTGAGTGATGGTTCTGATTCGATAGGAATATATGACTTTAGAGCATATCAGCATTACTGTGTTAATATGGCTACTATTAGCATGATAGGAGAATGGTTAGATTATCTCAAGGCTAATGATGCTTATAATAATACACGTATTATTATTGTCGCTGATCATGGTACTTCAACAAATAATATTGAATCAATGTATTATCAAAAAGATGGGATTAATCTTACATTGGAAAGATATTGGCCGCTGTTGATGGTTAAGGATTTTGGGTGTGATTCTTTTGCTGTTTCAAGTGAATTTATGAGTAATGCTGATGTACCAACATTGGCTATGGAGGGAATTATAGATAATCCTGTTAACCCGTTCACTCAGCAACCAATCAATAATAATAGAAAATATGAGGGAGACCTCTATATTTTAGAAGGTGACCCAGAAAAATGCATAGAAGGAAATCACTATTCATCAAATATGTGGTTATCAGTACACGATGATATGAGAGATATAAACAACTGGAAAGAAGTTCAAAGAGATGCCATATGGCCATACTAAGGATGAAAAATAACATGAAAAAATTCGTTAAGGAAAATTATATACCATTAATAATATGGCTGTTATGTTTTTTAGGCTCAATGTATTTTGTAGGGAAATATGGTGATGAACTTCTAGATTCTGATCAAGCTGCTGAGCTTATTCTTGCAAGTAAATTAAAAGGATTTGATATTTTGTGTGAGGATTGGTATTATTCCACATCAATTAGAATCTTTGACATTCAATTGTTTTATAAGATTGGATTGTTATTTTTCCCAAACAACTGGATGTTGGCTATGACAGCAGGACATACAATAATGTTTATTCTGTACAGCATATGTTTTTATCTTCTAGCACATAAAATAGTTGGAAGTAAACTGAGTATACTATTTGCAGCATTGCTGTTATGTCCATTTTCAAAGATATATGAGTTCCATGTAATAGAATCTTCTGCATATTTACCATATATTTTGTTGGTACTAATAGCTGCTATTTTTAGCATAGAAATAATCAATGAATGTTATCGTGAAAGATGCGCCACAAAAAAAGTTATTATTTGCGCTATAATATATGCGTTGGTTTCTTTTGTAAGTGGTTTGGCTGGGGTGAGAATAGCAATGTGCTTCTATGTGCCATTTGTTTTCACCGCAGGTATAATGTTTATCTATAGAGTAAGAACTTTACCATCTGATAAGATTACACCATATGTTAAAAATAGTATTCGGGCATTGGCTTCGCATGTACCAGTTTATCTAATGTATATGGTTGGATATATAATTAATACAAAAGTATTAGCCCAGAAGTATTCTTTTAAGGATTGGACTACAGTTAGATGGAGACATCTCAGTTTTGTGGACTTGCTCGAGAGTTTGGATGGATATCTTACTGGTTTTGGATACCCATTTAGTGATTATTTTGAAAATCTTACAGATCACAATGTAAATCTGTTTTCGCTTACAGGGATTTTGGGTGCTTTTGGAGTATGCATTGTAATAATCTATGTGGTATCAACCATAAGGCTTTTTAAAAGATTTGGTGAGATCTCATCCTTGCAACAGATAATATTGGTGTTACAAGTTGTAGCTGCGGCAACAATAGGTTTTTTCCAAACTCAGGTAGAGGGAACGCCAAATGAAGTATATTATCTGCCAATGATGCCTCTTGCAATCATGGTTATTGCAATCGAATTGGACACTGAGAGGTTTGTCTTCAAGTGGTCAAGGAAAGTGTTAACAGCCTTTTTCTGTGTATGTATATTTCTGTCAAGTACGTATCATGCAAAACTTGCAGTGAGTGATCCAGTTCATACTGGTAGCTATCTAAGAGATATATCTTGCAGACTTAATGACATGGGTTATACAAAAGGCGTAGCATGGTTTTGGGAAAGTGATGTAATAACAGCATGGTCTAATGGTAAAATTGAAATGTGGACCGTACTAGATTTAGAAAACTTGGAGCCAATGCAGTGGGGGCAGATAAAAAGTCACGTAGTATTACCAGAAGAAGACTATTTTATGATATCTAAGTGTGGAGATGAGGCCGCCCATTATTCAGAGAAATACGACAAAGAAATCGTATATGAAAATGGAATGTGGGCTATTTTGTACTAGCGTATCTATATATGGTTTTATTTAAGCCCAGGCTAGTTATAGCTTGGGCTTTTTAAAAATGAACATGTAGTGTTATATATAGAATCCAACTGCACCAGATGCAGGTAGTGACCGCCTTGCAGCTGCTTGATGGTTGAATCAGGTGTGTTGCGTACCACGTCTTTGTGTAATGTCAGCCACATACTGACTTGCTGACAGTTATCAGAGGACAGAAACATCAGAACCTTCATATCTTCTGGGAAGGTCATGTACCTTATGGTGTCGAAGTTCTTGTTAAAATTTTTAGCCTCGTTGGAAATGGTTGAAGAACCAGAATTATCAACGCAGAGCATGTTAAGTGCCTCGATATCTGAGGCTGTGTGGATTTCATTGACATAATCTGCCCCTGCAGAGCCAGGCCTAAGCATAGCCATGAGGCGTGTGATGCCAAGGTTATACAGGTTTTTACTTACATTTACCATAAGAGTTTGCATTATATTAGCCGATTTGATTACTTCGTCCTGCTTTGGAACAGATGGGTCGATGCCTATGAAGCCTTGTACCTCATCTGGATATGTGTTAGCCCAATAGAGTGAATATGCACCTCCTATGGAGTGAGCCATGAGATAGTAGTCGGTAACACCCAGCTTATTGATGCAGGTGTGAAGCTCATCTACTATGTTTTCTACAGTTCTTTCTCTGTCAGTACCGTCAGAGAGCCCATATCCAAAGGGCTCGACGGTAATGACTTTATATCTACTAGAGAGCTTGGCAGCTAATGGTTTAAACTCAAGTATTGGGGAGGGGCTGCCAAACCCTGGTAGAATCACGATAGTTTCTGGATTGTCTTTGCCTAGTACTTCGGCTACCATTTGATGGCCGTCTACCTCTATTTTCTGTCCGTAGGCATTATCCAGTTTTTTGAGGTCCACATGATAGCATATAATATTTACGATTATTAGTGACAATATAAGAATCAGTATGGTGACTTTCAGTGATATATGTTTAAACATGATTTCTCCTTATAAAAGAATGAGGCTGATGGCGCAAAGTGAGCGAACCATCAACCCCTCAGTTACAATTCTTGTATATTTAAACACATAATATGTATAAATACCACATACCAATAGTACTAATAGGACATTAGTTTTTATACCAATGGTATGGATTTTATTTAAAACCTGCTTTTTCCCACATTTCTTGTAATTCTGTTTTATTATTTTTTAGAAAATGGTCAGCATATAATACCTTTTCTACAGCGCCTTTGGCGGTTTTGCCGATATCATCCAAGGCAAAGAAGGCCGGGTCATCTACAAAGCGAACCTCTGACAGAGATTCATAAGGCATGGAGTCAAATCTTTTTACCAACTCGATGGTTTCTTGCATAGCCCTATAGGCTTCGTCCCTGTGATTAAACTCCAGATTCCAGCAACAATAATAACTCATTATGGCAGCTTTTATCTTATCGGTGGCTGCTATGGCGGATTTGTCCATCTTGAGATTGTCCAGGTAATTGATAAGCCAGGTAAGATAATCTATACATGAGTTGTCATGCTTCATATACAGGGTCTTGGCGTACCCTATTGAAGCAGTAATGGTCTCTTCAATGCTTCTCATCATGGCCTCACTAAGATAGGTCTTGGCGCTTTCATAATCCTTGAGATGTCCTATGTACAATAGGCCTATTGAACTGTTATTTACGCCGCAAGTATTGTTTTCAACCAGGGTATCAACAGCCAGCTGTATCTGGTTTTCCAACAGATAATTGAGAGCGATTTCTTTATGAAGATTGATTCGAGCCTGCTTTTGGGTATGATTGTTGGCAAGCAACACCTGAGCTCTCTGATAGCTATCAGTGGAGCGAACAAGCATGGATTTGTCTGCATTGTCTATAAATATCATGCGGCACACGTTGGCTTCTAAATAAACTATGTCAAAATTGTTTGGATAGCGCTGAAGGCCATTGTTGATCTCAGCCAAGGCATTATCCCAGTCCCGCAACTCTACATAGTGGTTGATGCTTGATACAACCTGGTCTATGCTGTCATTTTTTATCTCAAATCCCAACAGAGCATCTACTGACACCTCGAACAGGTCTGCAATCTCTATTAGAAGTACAAGTTCAGGCACAGACTGGGCAGATTCCCATTTGTACACCGCCCCTACAGTCACTCCCAGGATGTCTGCCAACTTTTCCTGTGTCATGGAGTTCTTTTTTCTGAGAGTCTTGATATTCTGAGCTAAATATTTGTACGTATCAGATTTGTTGCTTTTCATGGTCACCTCACGTTATTTTATCGTCACTGCGTTAGGGAACATACATACACTTGCGTCCTGATCTACTGTGATGTAGATGAATCTTTCATCGTGTGTAACTTCTATAATGTTAAGAGTAGTGCCTTGGCTGGTGACGGTCTTGGCACTTTTGGCTGTGGCAAGAAGCTTATCACTATAGAAAAATGTCATGGTGTTGGTGGCCAGATCCACTCCTCCTGTTAAGTTCTCATCAAAGGTCTTGATACAGCAATAGTTAGGTAAATCCTGTTGAGAGTCTGCTGTAGGAAGCAAAAAGTTAAAGCCATAGCTTTGAATTAGCTCAAGATCTGGATTGATGTCGCAGAATATCTGAACGCGATCTTCAGGGCAGTTGAATACTTTTTTCATATCGTGATTGCCCTTGTAGAGCTCATCCCAAGCTTGCTGATTCAGGGCTTCACCCTCAGAATAATCTCCAGAGTTGGCAACAGAATAATATATTTCCATGTCAAGCTTGCCAGCTAATATGGAGATGTTGCGGGCATAGCCTGCGGCAATGATAACATCGTAGTCAGACAGTCTGTTCTGCAGCTCATAGTCTAATAAGAAGTTCTCGTAGGTGAGAGAGTCTGCCATATATGCTCTTTTTTCAGTAATGACATGCTGCAGATCAAACAGCTGAAGTCCCAGTAATACGGCAACACACAGAGTCTCAACAACTGCAGTTGGCAGGCTGATAAGTGTATAGATTACAAAAACAAACAGTGTGTAGTAGGTAGGATATACCATTCTTGCACTGGAACGGAAGATTCCACCAAGCTCTATCAGCTTATCAGGAAGAGGAATATCTACGAGAGTTTTGTCATTGTAGGTAATCTTGCCTGTTATGGCAAAAATAATCATTATAAGCATCATAACGATATACAGCCAGTTGGACCTGATATGGACTGCTGGTTGTTTTCTGTTTAGGATAGCGATAATCACAGCTATTATCGTAAAAACAATCATGCCAAGACCAAGATAGGTAAAGCCCTCGTAGTTGCCATCTAACTGTGGCAGCACTGGAAATACGCCAGACCAGGTATAGCCACCAAGGCTGGATGGATTAAACAATGCATTGAGATTGAGACTGAAGAATCCGTAGCCTTCTCTTGAAGAGGATACGCCGCTTCCGATGGCACCGATACAGTAGCCTGCTACAAGGACTGCTGCAAAGGTTGCAGCAAAAGGAATAAGCATAGCTTTATAGTCTTTGTGTCTATGTAATCCTGATAACACTGTCATAAGGCTAAAAACCATAACCATAGGCAAGAAGTATGGATGAATGGTAATAGACAACGCCGCCAGTATTATGTAAAGCTTTGGATATTTTTTATATTCGTTATCCTTGCTGATAAAATATGCATACATGGCATAGAGTATCAGCCACTGAGCCCCAAGGGCAGAGTGTCTCATGGCTCTTTCCATAAGTATTGGAGAGTATGAAAAAAGAATCATGGACAGTACTACTATGACTGGATTGTCAGTGCGACGGGATATCAACAGGCTTGCTCCATGGGCCTGTAGTATATAGCAAAGCAGTGTAAAAAGCCCAAAATACTGAAAGGTACCGCTATAACCAATTATCTGTAGGAAAAGCTTGCATGGTATGGCCACAAGAGGAATGCTGTCTGTAAAAGTAATGTATGTGCCTAGTCCCATGTTATCCATGAGTCCCAGTGGAAAATGCCAGTCGCTGCTGCGATAAGCACACCAACCTGCGTAGTGCTGCAGTATGTCCGGCTCATCGTAGCCTTGCATTATCCATGAGTCGATTCTTGGGTCCAATATTGTGAGACCGTATAGTGAGTTGAATACAACGATTCCTATAATTACAGATATGATTGGATAGATATATTTATAATATTTTTTCATCTTGCATCCTTTATAGTGTTATTGCAGTCAGACTATGTATGTCTGCTTCCTTTGAAGTTTATCATAAAAGTTGATTAAAAAGTAAAAAACATGGTAAAATAACGTGATATATTTTGCGCTGATGAGGTTTATATGAAGGTACCTTTTGTTACATTTAAAGAAATAGAAAAAGAATTGGATGGCGCCCTTAGGGGTGCTTTTGAAAGAGTATATGAGGCCAGCTGGTATATTGGAGGCCGTGAGGATGCGGCTTTTGAGGAGGCTTTTGCCAAGTATTGCAACGTGAGCTACTGCATAGGAACCGGCAACGGATTGGATGCGCTCATGCTTCCTCTTAAGGCTCTTGGAATAGGGGAAGGGGATGAGGTTATCATTCCATCCAATACCTTTATTGCCACAGCTCTTGCAGTATCTTATACAGGGGCAACACCTGTTTTTGTGGAGCCTGATATTAATACATATAATATTGATCCATCTCTGATAGAGGCGGCAATCACAGACAAGACCAAGGTTATTATGCCAGTTCACCTGTATGGCCAGCCATGTGACATGGATGTTGTTATGGCTATTGCAGACAAATACAATCTCTACGTGGTAGAGGACTGCGCCCAGGCTCATGGAGCCAGGTACAAGGGCCAGGTGGTAGGCTCCTTTGGAGATGCTGCAGGTTTTAGCTTCTATCCTGGCAAGAACTTAGGAGCACTGGGAGATGCGGGAGCTACAGTAGTAGGAAGTCGTAATGCTGATCCTAAGGCACTGGCTGATAAAATAAGAGCCCTTGGTAACTATGGCTGTGACTACAAGTATCACCATATTTATGCTGGTTTTAATAGCAGACTGGATGAGATGCAGGCAGCATTTTTATCAGCAAAGTTGCCAGAACTTGATCGTATGAATGCTCGCCGTCGTCAGATAGCTGACATGTATCTGGCTGGAATTAAAAACGACAGGGTTATCATGCCTACAGTACCAGATTATGCTGAGGTGGTATGGCATATTTTTGCCATAAGATGCGATGACAGAGATGAACTGGCACAGTATCTTGAAGACAAGGACATCGCCACCAATATGCATTATCCAACACCTATGCACCTGCAAGGGGCCTATGAGAATCTTCAGATTCCTAAGGGAACTCTTCCTGTTGCTGAGGAAATATCATTAACTGAGCTTAGTCTTCCTATGTACTATGGAATGACTGATGAACAGGTGACATATGTAATAGACGCAATCAATTCGTGGAAATAAAACTGGGGATATATAATCTGTTATGAACAACAAAAAGAAAAAAATAAGCGTAATGATACCTTGCTACAATGAGGTAGAAAATATAGAAGGCATCACATCGGCTGTTGACAGGATCCTTAAGGAAGAACTGTCACAGTATGACTATGAGATAGTGGTGATAGACAATGCCTCTGATGATGGCACCAGAGATGTCATCAGAGATGTATGTGAGAAAAATAAGCATATCAAAGCTATTTTTAACGTAACTAATTTTGGACAGTTCAACTCTCCATTTCATGGTATATGTGAGTGCACAGGGGACTGTGTTATTCCGATATGTGCAGATTTTCAGGATCCACCAGAGCTCATTCCTGTGTTTGTAAAGGAATGGGAGAAGGGACACAAGATAGTGTCTGGAGTAAAGACCAGCAGCAAGGAGAACCCTGCAATATACTGGATGAGATCCATGTATTATAAGATTATCAAGAATATGAGCTCTGTACAGATGATAGAACACTTTACAGGCTTTGGATTATATGACAAGACCTTCGTGTCGCTGCTTAGAGAGCTGGATGATCCGATTCCTTTTATCAGAGGAATCGTGGGTGAGTACGGCTCAGGCTTTAACCTGATAGAGGTAGAGTACGAGCAGCCACAGCGTGCTGCGGGTAAGACTCACAACAATTTTTACACTCTTTATGATGCAGCCATGCTCAGCTTTACATCTTATACCAAGGTAGGTCTGAGACTTGCCACTTTCGTGGGATTTATGATAGCTATCGTAAGTTTTATCATAGGCGTGGTATATCTGGTTTACAAGCTGACTCACTGGCATAATTTCAATGCAGGTATTGCACCTCTTACCATAGGAACCTTCTTCTTAGATGGTGTTATACTGGCGTTTTTAGGATTTTTGGGAGAATATGTGTTAAATATCAACACTCGTGTTATTAACAGACCAATAGTAGTAGAGGAATTGAGAATTAACTTTGATGAAGAGACTGAGTAAATGGTTGCCAATAATTGCATTTATAGCGTTGTTGTTGCCGCTAGCCTTTATCGTGCTATTCAGCTTTCCTACATATGATGACTTTGACCTCTATTATTATATGTCTGGGCAGTGGTCCCTTGGTATGGGAATAAAGCGTACCATATGGATGTATCGCACATGGTCCGGAGACTGGCTGGCTACATTTTTTCAGATGGTGTTAAATCCGCTGTTGTTCTTTGGCTATAATAGCTTGGGATACGGTATTGTGATGCTGTTGCTTGACGGGCTGTTTTTAGGAACGCTTATATTCTTTGCCTGTACACTTATGAATGTAGTGTGTGGCGTAGAGGACTCCACCATGCTAAAATGGTGCGTATTTGCACTGATTGCGCCATTTTTGACAGGATTTGCCTACTATGAGATATACAGTTGGTTTGATGGATTTTGCTATGGCATGTACATGGGATTTTTTCTTATGGCTGTAGCTTTTATCATAAGATATTATTACCACGCCACCAGGTATAATCTCGTAATGATGATTATCTTTGGCTGTTTTAACTGTGTAAATCTGCCTACCTGTGTGCCAATCGGGCTGATATATCTGTATATCTGGTGGAATGAGCCCATGGATCGTGGCAAGCGCTATTTCAGACATCTGATTCCATTGATGCTGTATGTTATGACAGCTTTGACCAACGTAATAGCTCCAGGCAATTACGGCAGACAGGATGTGGCAACAGAAGTCACTGCAGGTGTTGGCAAATCTATAATATATGCTGCATATTTTTGCCTGAGAAGAGCCCTTACAGTACTTTGTAACTGGCCAGTGTTGATAGGTCTTATGGTGCTGTTTATGCTTGGCATGATAGTAGGGAAAAAAGTCACCTCTGAGGTGATGCATCCTATCAGGCTTCTGATTCTTATGATGGTGGGAATCTGGGGTGCCATAGTTCCAGTTGCCATTGGATACAGCTCATGGGTTATGCCTAACCGCATCTGCTTTATATTTGACTGCCTGTTTATGATGTCTGTAGGATTTGTGTTATTTGTTACAGGCCAGTTTGCAGGAGAAAGATGGAGTTTTACTGACAGAACAGTATACAAGGTTATATTTGCCCTCGTGATTACTGCAGGCTTTGTGACTTTGCTTTATTCGAGAAACAGTCCATGGACCATGGCAGTAACATCCCCTGAGGCCGTATTACAGGAGCGAGAGGCAAATCTTGAGATTTTAGATGATATATATGGTAGCATTGAGGAAGAGGTTACAGTAACTTCAGCACCTGTGCCCACTACCGGAGTATACAGCTATGTAGGGCTTACAGAAGACTCTTCATGGCCTAATGGGCCTATTGCATATTATTTTTCAAAGAAAGACGTGAGGATACAATGGACGGATTAATAAGCTTTGTTATTCCATGTTACAGAAGTGAATATACCATCAAGGGTGTCACAGACGAGATTATCGCCACAATGAATCTGAAGATGGAGTATGACTATGAGATTATCTGTGTCAACGACTGCTCTCCAGACGGTGTGATGTATGTCTTAAGAGACCTGGCTGAACAAAATAAGCAGATTAAGGTTATTAATTTTACCAAGAATTTTTCCAAGGAAAATGCCCTTATGGCAGGTCTTAGACATGCCAAGGGTGATTATATAGTGATACTTGATGATGACGGTCAGTGCCCAGTAGACAAGACCTGGAAGCTTATCGAGCCTCTTCAGGAAAAGACCGGGGAATATGACGTGGCCATGGCCCGCTATGCAGAAAAAAAGGAATCAGCCTTCAAGAGATTTGGAAGTCTTGTTAACAGGCGTATATCTGAAAATCTTATAGACCAGCCTAAGGGACTGTATTTTGAAAATTTCCTGGCCATGAAAAAAAGTGTGGCCCAGCAGATAATAACATATAAGAATCCATACCCCTGTCTGCAGCCTCTTATGGTACAGGCGACTCACAGCTTTATCAACGTAGATATGGAAGAACGTGAGAGGGCTGATGACAAGGCCAGCGGATTCACTTTTATCAAGTCCTTCTCTCAGATGATGGACTGTTTTACCAATTTTAGTGTTAAACCACTTAGAATCGCCTCTATTATGGGGATGTTGGTTGCTGCCGCAGGATTTATATACGGTATTATCACTGTAATCCAAAAAATAATATTAGGTGATGCTATTGATGCAGGTTATGCCAGCATTATGGCGGTACTTCTTTTTATTGGCGGCATGATAATGATGATACTTGGAATGATTGGAGAGTACGTAGGACGTATGTATATCTCCGTCAACAATTCGCCACAATATGTCATTAAGGAAGAGATTAATTTTGACCAGGAATAAATTAGCTATAATAGGGGCCTCTGAGCTTCAGAATCCTCTGATATTAAAGGCAAGGGAAATGGGGATTGAGACCCATGTATTTGCCTGGGAGGCAGGGGATGTAGGAGAAACAACAGCAGATTATTTTTATCCAATAAGCATAATAGAAAAAGAGGCCATATTGGAAAAATGCCAAGAAATTGGCATCGATGGAGTGACTACAATAGCCTCGGATCTGGCTACTGTTGCCATGTGCTATGTATCTAATCACATGGGACTGTCAGGCAACAGTTTGGAGTGCAACAAAGTATCCACCAACAAGCATGACATGAGACTGTGCTTTGAAGAGCATCATGACTCAAGCCCAAAGAGTGTGCTGGTATCATCAATAGATGACCTGGCAGGGGTAGACCTGACTTATCCTGTAATAGTAAAGCCTCTTGATCGCTCTGGAAGTCGTGGCATCACCAAGGTGGAAAGAGACTCTGAGCTGGCAGCAGCCATAGAAGCAGCCAAATCTGAGGGCTTTGAAAAGAAAGCTCTGGTGGAGGAATATGCCACCGGTCAGGAATACAGTGTAGAGTATGTATC
>JABUSV010000230.1 GCA_021442555.1 Pseudobutyrivibrio sp.
ATAGATACGATCATACAAGTAAACATACTCATCTCGCATTTCATATATAATTGCTGCATGTGTTTCTACATCTGGATTCTCAATATTCGCACAAAGCGGATATCGCGTAACATCAAAAAAAGCAAGACCATATGGGTATTTACTATTGTAGTTTTCATCAAATATAAAATCTGTTTTTAAGAGTTTAATTCCATAAAACTTCTCCGCATTCTCAAAGTATCTGTTTTGTTCTTTCAATGAACTATCTGTCACCTTTATCTGCTCACCTAAAAACAACGCTTCATACTCTTGCGCTTTATATGTACACAGCGCGATCAGTTGCTGCGCCAAGCAGTTAAACGAACTAGTGGGCACATCCACAGCTTCCATTTCTGCAATCGACTTCATTCCATTCTTCCCTTCAGTATAATCAACTAATTAAAGTACCATTTAGCTTGACTATTATATAAACGATAATACTCACCCATTTGCGAATACAATTCTTCATGAGTTCCATGTTCAACAATTCGCCCCTCATCCATTACAACTATTCTGTCGGCTATTTTTGCCAGCCCCAACCTATGTGTTACAATGACGGCTGTTTTCCCTTCAACTATCTCTCTAATTCTCGAGTAAAGTATATTCTCCTCCAGTGGATCTATAGCAGCTGTAGGCTCATCTAACACAATAAATCTGCTCTCTTTGAATATAGCCCTCCCCATAGCCACACGCTGCTTATTTCCTCCTGACAATTCTATTCCGCCAAAATCTTTTGATAAAATCTGTTCATCTAAACAGTCAATATCAATTATCTCCTTGACTTTCTGATATTCTTCATCTTCGCTAGTCCTTTCACTCGAAATAACTATATTTCCCTTTAATGATATTTTATAACAGAAATAATTTTGGAACATTGCAGATGACAACTGATACCTTTTAGATGGACATGTATCATGCAGGTTGACTTTACCCACTTTTACATTCCCACTAGTAGGATGTAATAATCCTAGAATTACCCTTGCTAAAGTAGTTTTCCCCGATCCATTTTTCCCAACCAATGCTATCGTTTCATTAGGATGGATTGTTAACGACACTGAATCTAAGGCTTTTTTTCCCTGTTCAGGATAACTAAAGCTTATTTCCCTTACCTCGATATCTTTATCATAATCTATTGTCACATCTTCTCCTGAGTCTTCTTTCAGATCCAAAAAAGCTATAAATTTTTCCATTGTTCCATAGCTTTCAAATAATCCGCCTATGCTTTCTCTTACAAATTCTTCTGAAAAATCAAGCATACGATATATAGCAGAAAAAATACCCGCAAATGTTCCAACTGTTATGTAATTCGACAATAATGAATCTATTGAAATATAAAAAACTATTAAATAACCTATTACTGTAATTATTTTCACTAATATTTGAATAGTACAAGCTGCTTTCTTTGATTCCCACTCTAACATACAATGTGAATACAGGTTTTCCTTATACATATTCCTGAATTTTGGAACTATACCAAGCAATCTATTTTCTTTTAAATATGCTTGTTCAGTAATTTCCTTTTTCAAATACTGTTCTCTTCTAAGATAAGGTACAAAATCATCAATTGTTTGTGATGCTATTCTTTTTCGTCCTATTTGAGCAAACGCTTGTGGCAAAAATACAAGAAAAATAGCAACTAATAATAATGGCCTGGCTTTATAGAGAATAATTGACGTAATCACAAAATATGGTAATGAAAAAAATAAAATCGATGCAGATGCGTAAAAATAATTAATAGCACTTTCTGCACTTAACTTCGCCTTTTCAATAAGTTCCAATGATTCTCTTTTCTCAAAGCAAACCAAGTTTAGCCTCTTGGTTTTATCATGAATTAAACTATACAGTTTATTCTCTAGCATAATTCCCGCCGGAATAGACAAAAACCCTGCTAATGAGAAGATTACTTCATTTGCAATAAAATAAGTAATCAACAATAAGACTGGTTTCATTAGATTCATTATTGCTGCTTTTTCTGAAATCAAGCTCATCAACCCGTCTATTGAATCATTCATTATTGACACTTGGAAAGCTGAACAACACGCACTTATTAACATTGCGCCACAATATCCTGCCATCCAAATTGAATTTGTTGTAAAAACTATTTTTGATACTGATATTATAGTTTTAAACCACTTCTTTGTTTTCATCACAATACCACGACCTTTGCTGTATAAACATCTTGTAATATATACCTTGTTGTTTCATTAACTCATCATATGTTCCTTTCTCAATCAACTTTCCAGATTCAAATACCAGTATTTCATCTACCATTTTTGTCATAGCTAGTCTATGGCAAATAAGTATGGATAAATCTGATTTACTCCTTCTCTGCAGAGCATTAAACATTTTTTCTTCCATTGAAGGATCCAAAGATGAAGTTGGTTCATCCATAATAAGTAATGATGCTTGCGAAGAAACTGCACGTACCATTGCCAGTTTTTGCCACTGCCCATTTGAAAGCTGTACTCCTCCAATCTGGCTTCTTCCAAGTTTAGTCTTCTCGCCTTGAGAAAACCCTTCAATTATTTTATCTACTTCAAAATCATGTAATAATTCCGTGTCAAGACTGCACTCTTGATCTAGCTGCCCTAATCTCATCATTTCGCCAATACTAAGTTCATGTTGCACATAATCTTGAAAAAGAACAGATACTATAGGGTTTAGTTCATCTGACTTATATTCTCTCAGTTCAATTCCATTAATTAATATCTGACCTGTATAGTTAGAATACAATCCAACCAAAAGTTTAATAATTGTTGATTTGCCTGCTCCGTTCTCACCTACAAATGCATAACGTTTTCCTTTTTTTAAATAAAACGAGATATTATCAAGCACCATATTTTCAGAATTTGGATACATATAGCTAACATTTATAAATTCTATTGTTTCTATTTCCTGAAATCTCTTCCCTATTGTTCCAAATGATTTATTTTTATTTATATTCTTATTTTGTAACAACTGTATCTCGTTTACATATTCCATACCTGAAGACAACAGTTTTATTCCTTCAGACAGTCCCCAAACCACACGATAATTAAGATTTAGCAAAGCATCAATTATCGAAACAAAATATCCACCAGTGATCAGACCCATGTTTAACGGCATGACAAGAACCCCAATTATAAAACCAAAGGCAACAAATACACATAACATGCTGACCTTATTTTTAATAAAAATTCTGGCATTTACTCCAATTCTTCTTTTACTTGCCTCACAATACTGCTCATTATAATATTGTTGTTGATTGTCTGAATATTGAAATAGATTTCTTTCCTCTGCGTATTCTCTATCACATAACACACTGCTCAAATATTCATACTTTCTTTTAATACCTGTAATATATTGATTAACCTTATAGTCAGCCTTTCCCGCACGTTCTGAAACAATCACTGTTGGAACACATGCAAATATCACAACACCTACAATCCACCATGCCCTCAGCGACAACGAGTACATAATGCCTGCTAAACTCATCATCATAGAAACTAATCTCAATAATGCCCTAAATGAATAACATATTTTATCTTGTGCTTTATCTTGGCATCTGTGTATCAAATCCAACGATTCCTGATTCTCAAATTCACTATACGGTAGTTCTGAAATTTCATTTGTTAACATAGAATTAAATGAACGCTGAATCTGTATCCTCATTCGCTGTGTTATTATTTTTTCTAATTCTACAAAAAACAAGTTCGTTCCCACTAGAATTCCAATAACGAATATCTGTGGCAAAAAAGGCGTTATATTGCCACTTTCATACCCCAAAAGGACCGTATCTATGAATCTTGAATAATAATATATCTTTACTATAGGTATAACCGCTTGAATAATAGAGAATAAGGATAGAACTATTGCATCAATAAAATCATAATGATATGCAATCGCAACAAGTTTGCAGAAATTCTTTATTTTATAACTCATTTTATCTATCTCCTTCTTTTTTCTAAATCACGTCTTCTACATACTTATTCGCCATCACATACTCAGCAAGTCTTTTTACAGAATTTAATGTGCCATAATCCAAAATACTATCTTCAAATTCAATCCCGTAATGTTCTTCTATCTTCACTATAAGTCTTATATAATTAATAGAATCCATTCCCATTGTTCGTAAATCTGTTTCAGATTCTATTATCATATCTTGTGGCATATCGTAGTAATCATATAGTAGTGTGACTATATCCGACTCAATATTTTTCATCTCCATAAATCTTCTCTCCTATATCCAAGCTTCGCTTTCACTAATTTCTATTGCATGTTTTCTGTCAATTTTGCCATTTTGATTTTGTGGAAAATTATCACACCGAATATAACGTGTAGGTATCATATATTCCGGAAGATATACTTTCAAATGAGATTTAAACGTCTCGTCTGAAATCTTATTACCTGAAACATATAAGCAAACCAACATATCTATGTATAATTTCTCGTTATGAAACACAATCGCCTGCATTACTTTTGGTATCTGAACAATCTTCTTTTCTATTTCTTCTGGTTCAATCCTATATCCACGAATCTTTATTTGATTATCAGTTCTACCATAGCAATATATATTTCCATCATTAGTCTTCTTCCCTATATCCCCAGTTGCATAGCAACGACGTACTGTTCCGCCAATCTCTATTTCTCTAAACCGATTTTGAGTTTCTTCTGGCTTGTTATGATATCCCTTTGCTAGCCCATCACCCGATATATATATTTCTCCTTTAACATCGTTCTCAACTTCTCTATCTCCATCAATAATAAACACGTCTGTATTTAGCATTGGCAAACCAACACTTATAAACTCTTCACTTGCCTCAACTTTATTTATGGTGGCCCAAATTGTTGCTTCAGTAGGTCCATACAGATTATATATTTCTGAATCAGTTACTGAATGTATCATCTTTGCCAAATTGGAAGAAAAAGCCTCCCCTCCAATCATTATCCTTTTCACCCCTTGAAATGTAACCTCCCTCTTTTTGTCATTCAAAAGCATCATCATTCGAGAGGGAGTCATTTGAATATTATCAATTCTGTTATCAATTAAGAATCTACTTAATTTCCTCGGATTTGCTGAATCGCTTTTATCCGCCAAATACACTGTCATTCCAATTAACAAAGGCATAACTGATTCAACAAAGAAAATATCAAACATACAAGCAGTTAAGCACGCCATTGATTCTCCTGAAGAAAACCAAAAATATTGTTTCATTCCATCCACGAAGTTAATTAATGATTCTCTGGTTATCTCAACTCCTTTGGGAACCCCAGTAGTACCCGATGTGTATGCAATATATGCCAACGCATGATTTGGTCCTTTTAGCTTTTGCTCACGATATATACTTTTTTTATTATTCAATAGACAAACTATAGGGATCTGTAACTGCTGTCTCAATTCTAAATCTATATCTAAATCGCTGATTATTATATCTATAGATGAATCTTCTATGATATATAGCAAGCGTTTTGAGGGTAATTCTTCATCTAATAGGACATATGTGTTTCCGTAATTCAGACAAAACATCATCGAAAAAATCAAATCTGGGGTTCTATGCATATAGATACCAATCGTCAGTAACTCAGACTTGCCCATTACACCGAGAATACTATTTTTTATATCTTCACATCGATTGTCTATATGCCTTTTATCATATTCATGGCCTTTAAATATCAATTTGGATTTCTCATCTACTGTAAATCCTTTTTCTTTATTCCAACTCATTATCTGCTCCTACCCAATAGCTCTTTATCCCCCATATAATAAATTCTGAATATTAAAAATCTTATCCCTGTTCATTAAATGTAAACTCTCATGTACGTTGCGAGGACTCATATAAGCCCTCGCAACAGTGTAAGATTTAATATGTTCTCACACTTAGTCATTTGTTATACTCTGCATTTTGTCATCATATTTATTCACCTCCTTTTCATGATACATCTGCATTAAAATATCTTTCACAACTTTGCTACCGAAGTTAAATCTCAGCTATCACAGATTTTCATATTTATATGAAAATAATATCATTTTAGTTTCTTAAAGCTTTTATATTTGAGTAGGCGGTCATTTTTTTGAGTAAGCGGTATGAAAAACTATATCAAACATAAAAAATAGCAGGAAAGCATACTCTTACTGCTTTCCTGCTATCACAATTGTCATCTGTAATTATCATGACCCAAACTTGGGGTACTATTATGTGGTCTCGGTCTTTGAGTCGGCCTCAGCAGACTCGTACTTCTTTGCCAGCTGTGCTGCTGCATCATCAGCCAGTTCCTCTAATGGAGTGTTTAGAATACGCTCAGTCTCCTTTGCTTTTTCTTCATCCTCTATACGCTTACGCTCTGCTGCACCAGCGGCCCCGCCTACTGCAAGACTTGCCACAAGACCTATTACACCAACTGCTGTAGTAGCTTTTGCTGAGCCAAGCTGACTATTGTCCATTATATCATCAGCTGTCTCTTCAAAGGCATCTGCAAACAGCGCCTCTTCATCTCCGCCGCTGTAGCTGTAATAATTGGCATCGATGTTATATCCCAGCTTGTTAATTGCCTCCTGATCCAAAACTTCTGCAGCCTGAACACCAGGTACAATGGACATTCTGTAATCAAATCCGGCATCCACCATATCCTCGTTGTTGACGAACACAACCAAAACATGTGCTCCATCGTTGAATTTCTGCTCGTACAGATCCTCTGAGAATTGGACTACTTCGTCCTCTGATGGCATGGTATTTCCATCTATCTGGGAATAGATTGCAATATAAGGTGCAACTCCTGTCTCATCATAGAACTCATCCAACCCCTTTTGTAGCTGCTTCTCATTATCAAACCAAGGCTCAGCGTTGTATAGGCTGCTGTCATCATAATAATATTCACTCATGGTGACATTTGAGTCTATCTTCTCACGTACAGTAACATTGCTCGAAGTCAGAAGGTTCATTCCACCTATGATTAAAACAAATGCAGATATGGCTGTAAAAATGGTAGCCATCTCTTTAATCTTGACCTGCTTTGATTTATAAACTGGTCTGTTAGCTGGTACTGTTCCTGCTGATCTGGTAGTAGTGCTTTTTTCACCATTTTCAACGATAATTGTTCTGTTATCTACATACACATTTTTTCTGCGATAACGTGGTGGCGGAGGTGGTACCATTCTCGTTGGTCTATGAGGTGGAGGTGTCATTCTGCTACCTGATGATGGCCTGCTTCCTCCTGAAAAGCCTGAACCTGATCTGTGTCCGCCGCCAGAAAATCCTGAGCCTCCCATATGGCCACCACCGGAAAAACCGCCGCCACCAATGTGACCGCCTGCGCCGCCGCCTGCTCTACCCATAACTATTCTCCTCCTTCTTCATACATGCTGTCGTAATTGTCCAAAAAGTGATGTTTAACCCCGTGCTGTTTATAAGCTATTACAGTACTCAGATTAACATTCTCAACCGACTTAAATATATTCCCCTCAACATATGGATTGTCTTTTTTCATGGTAGCAATGAGATTCTTGACCTCGAGTCTCTTGGAATATGCATGTCCCTCTGGATCAAGAGCGTTGCAGGTATCTGTCATCTTACATGCACACTGGATAAAATGAAGTCCATTCTCATCTCGCCATCTTTTTATATCATCCTCTCTAATAAGGTAAAGAGGTCTTATAAGCTCCATTCCTTCAAAGTTGCTGCTGTGAAGCTTCGGCATCATGGTCTGAACCTGCGCCCCATACAGCATCCCCATAAGGATGGTCTCTATAACATCATCATAGTGATGTCCTAAAGCTATTTTATTGCAGCCTAATTCCTTGGCCTTGGCATACAAATGTCCACGCCTCATGCGCGCACACAAATAGCAAGGGCTGTTATCTACTGTAAGCACAGCATCAAAGATATCTGATTCGAACACCGTGATGGGTATACCAAGTATCCTGGCATTGTGCTCTATCACCTGTCGATTCATCTCATTGTATCCAGGGTCCATAACCATGAATACCAGATCAAACTCGAACTTGCCATGTCTTTTTAGTTCCTGAAACAGCTTGGCCATAAGCATGGAATCCTTGCCACCTGAGATACATACTGCCACCTTATCCCCTGGTTGGAGCATATCATAGGTATTAATAGCCTTGGCAAACTTGGAAAAAAGAGATTTCTTGTATCTTTTTCTAAGCCCCGCCTCTATCTGTGCTGTAAATTCAGCGATCTCATCATCCTCAGACTCTGTTTTATCCTGACTCATAACATATGTCAGCCAGCCGTTGTAGCCACCCTTGAGACTATAGGCATTAAATCCCATATCTCTAAGCTTTTCAGCCGCATTAAGACTGTGTTCCCCCTTGGTGCAATACAACACCACGTTGTCAAATCCTCTCAGCTGATTAGTTTTATCATCTAACTGATGTATCTCAATATGTCTGGCATCAGGGAGCATGCCGTAGCCTGCAGCCATATCGTTTCTTATATCTACCAAAACTGTAGACTGACTTCTGATATCCAAATACTCCTGATAGCTAATCTCAATATTATTCATTAAACAGCTTTACCACCTCTAATAATGTTGCCTCAATGTCCTTGCCGGACTCATCCACTATGTAGTCTGCATACTTTTCATACAATGCACATCTTTCGTTGTATAAGTCGTCAAAAGTCTGGCCTTCTCTGATGACAACGCCACGGTTCTTAAGGTTATTAAGTCTTGCTGATAGTGTATCAACATCCAACCTGAGATATACTATCCTGCTGATAGAGCGCAGATGCTCCATTGCATCCTTCCCATATACAACACTTCCCCCTGTAGCTATCACCGACTTGTCTACCTGAATGGAAGAACAGATATCGTTTTCAATCTTTAAAAATCCATCTATCCCTTCCCTGGCTATAATAGCGCTTAGCCTTCTTCCAGTCTTTTTTTGAATAATCAAATCCGAATCTATAAAATCATATCCCAGTTCCTTGGCCAATATAACACCTACGGTGCTCTTGCCAACTCCAGGCATACCAATCAAAGTTATGTTGTTCATCATATTCCTACCTTGCACGCATTATGCTAGAATTATAGAACTTAGTATATTAAAAAGCAATGGAGGGAAAATGCACTACTTTACCAACAACTTACCAGATTTTAATACTTCCCAGCTAAGAGAATGGGTTATAACCAACGGAATAGGTGGCTACTGTGGCACCTCTATCATTGGTTCACTCTCCAGAACACATCATGGATATCTGATTGCAAGCCTTCACGCCCCTACAAAGAGATATCTCTGTCTTAGTAAAATAGATGAGACAGCCGCAGGTACAAGCCTTGCCACTAATCAATACAAGGGACAATACTGTGAGTCAGGCAATCAATACCTTAGCGGTATTCAATATGATGGCAATATGCATTTCTTTTATCAGACTGCTGATATGAGTATTGAAAAAGAAATAACCATGGCCATTGGAGAAAACAAGGTTTATGTCCGTTATATTATAGATAATCATTTGGATGAAGCTGATTTTACCATCACTCCCTTTTTTAACTACAGAGATCATAATGATAACAGCACCGTTGACACACTTGAATTCACAGAACAACAGTTGGATGGCGCTCTTATTCTATGTCCAAAATCTGCTCCAACTGTTAAGATTGCCTTCCATTATGGCAACGGCAAACTCGTCTCACGTGACAAAAAATATGCCAAGGATATAGAGCTTCAGATAGAGGTCAATCTGGAAAACGAAGGGTTGGAGGATCACTATACTCCTTATGATATCTGCTACAGGCTGCCTCGCGGAATCTCTGAACTTACCATCAGCTGCCAGCTCTATACTGATAATAACAGCTGTACCAGGCTAGAATGTGACCCATTTGCAGCACGCTTGAATCGTATAAAAAGACTGGAAGAACAGTCTGGTCTTACAGATGATTTTGCTCTTATGCTGGTGGCAGCCAGCGACCAGTTCATAGCATATCGTCAGTCTACAGGATACAACACCGTGTTGGCCGGGCTCCCATGGTTTACTGACTGGGGTCGTGACACCATGATTGCTTTTACAGGACTGACTCTGGTTACCCGCAGATTTGAAGAAGCAAGAGGCATCCTTAAGACCTTTGCCCAGTATGCAAAAAATGGTATTGTGCCTAACATGTTTCCAGATGATGGCCTTGAGCCCCTCTATAACACTGCTGATGCATCACTATGGTATTTCTATGCTGTCCACAACTACCTGAAGTACGACCCTTCAGAAGAGGGGGCTGCTTTTATCAGAGAGGAAATCTATCCTAAGCTTCTTGAGATCATCGAAGCCTATAAAAATGGTACAGACAACTCCATCTATATGGATACCGATTCCCTGATCTGTGCCGGCAGTGGCACTGATCAGGTTACCTGGATGGACGTGCGTGTAGGAGACTGGGTTCCAACCCCACGTCACGGTAAGCCTGTTGAGATTAATGCATTGTGGATTAATGCTCTGAAAATCACAGCTTCTCTTATGAGAAGATTTAATGATACTGGATTTGAACAATACGAAGCTCTGGCTGATAATGCCGCCGCAAGCTTTAACGAGATATTCTGGTGTGAAGAAAAGCAATGCCTGTATGATGTGATAAGTACAGAAGGTGTTGCAGATGATCACTTCAGATGTAATCAGCTCTATGCCATCAGTCTGCCTTACTCTATATTACCTAAGGACAAGGAAAAGGCCGTTGTAGATTTTGTACAAAGTAAGCTGTATGTGGGAAAAGGAATAAGAACCCTGACTATTGACCACCCTGACTATCAGCCGATATATGACGGTGCTCTTGAAAAAAGAGACCCGGCCTACCATCAGGGAACCGCCTGGGGCTATATCATGGGCGCCTTTATCACCGCCTATGTCAAAACACATGGTCATGACGATACAGCCAAAAAAGAAGCCCTCCGACTTCTTGAACCCGTCAAGGAACACCTGTTGTCGGAAGGCTGTATTGGTTCTATAAATGAAATATTCTGGGGCGATGCCCCTCACAAAGCTTGTGGCTGTTATGCTCAGGCCTGGAGTGTTGGCGAAGTGCTTCGCGCATTGGCTGAGGATGTATTATAGATTACACCTTAGCCTTGGCCATGGCATTTATCATGACGCTAAGTGACTTTGCTGCTTTTTGTGGATCAGATTTACCAACTGCATTGATATATCCTGTTATTCCTGTCAGGGCATATGAGACAATTGCCACATCCTGTGGATTCTTTTCATCTGCACCCAGTATAAGAATCATAAAAGGTTTTAATGTATTGGTAAGTCTGATAGCAAATCCATTATCGCCAAAGGTACACAAAGCTTTTGCCTGTGTAAAATGTGCCTTAAAAACTGCAACCAGATAATCTTCCAAGGTTGCTTTTTTGTTTTTATCTAACACAGCAAGGATGGTATCAATAACCCCATTTAGCAATCCCATCTCTACCTGTTCTACCAGATCATCGATATCCTTGAAATACTCGTAAAAGGTTCCCCTGTTAACCCCTGCTTCTGCAGTAATCTTTGCAACCTGCAAATCACATACTGGTGTCTTTGCACACTCTTTGTAAAACGCATTGATTATCTTATCCTTAGCAGTTACTGTTCTACTCATCTGTCCCTCTCCTTTCTGCCGACATTATGTCGGATACATACTTTATATATATTATATTTACAGCAATTCGTCAATTCCTATGTTGTGTAGCAAAAAATGAGCCCCTCTGGGTGGAGGTTGGGGCACCTGACACATCCAACGAGGGGCTCTATATAAAGGAACAATAAACGTTCCATGTGGCCTGGCAAGGTACTATGCGAGCTCTGACTCACTAACCCAGATATACACGCCATCGTAATCTATCAAACAAATCTCCTGGCCATCATCAGCCTTGTCAATATCCAATACAGCTCCTTGCTTGCCATCCTTTGTTTTTATGTTGTCGCCAATCTTTACCATAACGATTCCTCCTCCCATCTGCATTTATCTACTATTTTTTTGGTGTTCTTGCATCATACATTCTTTGTTTGTAGATAATGTGAAGGATTCCGTAAAAGTTAATGTACAAAGGAGCTGATGTGAATTATCTCAAAATACCCCCATCCATTTCATATATTTTGTCGCAGATTTCCATATCTTCAGCGTAATGACTAGCCATCAATATGGTTTTTCCCTGACTCTTCAGTTCTAACAACAGTTTCTTAACATCTGCTATTCCATTTTTATCCAATCCGTTCATTGGCTCATCTAAAATGATCAGATTGGGATTTTCCATAATTGCCTGGGCTATTCCAAGCCTTTGACGCATTCCAAGTGAAAACTTTCCCACTTTTTTGTTGCTTTCTGGATCAAGCCCCACCATTCTGATTGCATTTTTTACATCTTCTTTGGAAATCTTGTTTTTTATATCTGCAAGATACTGCAGGTTCTTATATGCATTGTATTGAGAGAGAAATCCAGGCGTTTCGATGATAAGTCCTATACTTTCCGGAAAATCTACATCCACCCCAATCTGTTTTCCTTCTACCATCACTTTACCTGCGGAAGGCTTTAAAAATCCGGCTATAATCTTAAACAGTACTGTTTTTCCTGCTCCATTTTTACCCACGATTCCATATATCAATCCTGATTCCAGTTTTAAATTGATATTATCAAGTACTTTTTCATTCTTAAAATACTTTGTTACATTTTCTATTATTTCT
>JABUSV010000037.1 GCA_021442555.1 Pseudobutyrivibrio sp.
ACTACTGCAAAGCCCTTACCAGCTTCTCCAGCTCTGGCTGCCTCTATTGAAGCATTAAGAGACAATAGGTTGGTCTGATCTGCGATGGCAGAAATAAGAGCCACAGCTTCTGTGATTCTGTCAACAGATTCATCTGTCGCCTCAACATTGTTAGATATCTTTTTGATGGCATCTGCTGTCTGATCATTTGACTTGGTAAGCTCATCCATAATAATAGTTGACTGATTGCCTGCGGCCTCCATGGTCTTGGAGGTTTCCTCCAGGTTATCAATAAGAGCTACGATTTCTTCAATCAATTCGCCCATCTCAGAAATCTTAAATGAGGCTTCCTCAACATCAGTAGCCTGATGTATTGCTCCCTGACTGATATCATCCACAGCATGGGATATCTCATCTGTATGTCCACTGCTTGAAAGCGCCATGGTGTTAAGTGTTTCGCCAGAATTAAGAACATTATCTGCATGAACTCTGATGTTACTCATTATTTTATTAAGATTATCGTTAAGTGTTACAAGACTTCGTCCCATAACGCCAAATTCATCTTTTCTTGCAACCATGGTATCTGGTATATCGATTTCAAGAACACCACTTGCCATATTGCTTAGCGATTTACTTACACTGTTTAGTCCTCTTGTCATTTTCTTTGAAGTAATGAAGCCTGACAGGAAACAAAATACCATCATAAAACAACCTACACCAAACAGCTGCATTGAAGTAGCTATAATGGCATTTAATGTAGCATTGGCTCTTGAGCCTACAAATATCATACCCACTATCTCACTATTCTGGTCTCTGAGAGGTGTGTAGTACGCATAATAGTTTTTGGTCTCTAAGACTGTTGTTGTAAAAATATCCTCACCAGCAAGTACTGCTGTTGCAATCTCTGGTGTTGCCTGAGTACCTACTATTCTTTCTCCTGTAGTCTTGCTTACCAGGGTTGTAGCCATACGGGTATCACCCCAGAATATGGTAGCCTCCATAGTTGTACCTTCTACAAATCCATCCAGCAAATCCTGATTCTTGGAAAAATTCTTTCCACCAATGATAAGGTCCCCGGCCTCATCAATATGAACATCCTCTGCCCCCAACAACTCCATTGCAGTTCGAATGGCATATGCTGTACTTCTAACCCCCTTTTCTGCTTCTGTCTTCATGTTTTTAGATGTGTTAAAACCAGATACTATAGTAAGTAACTGCCCCATAATAAATGCAGGTAAAATGGTGATTAGTAGTAACGTCGTTAAAATACTCTTCTTAGCGAGCTGATCCGTATGTTTTTCTGCCATAAAGTCCTCCTTGCTACTTCATGCATATTGCAAAAACAATTCTGAATCTTCTCCCTTTGCTCTTTATTTTAATACGCAATACCCTTATGCGCAATAAAAAACAGAGTGCGTATTATGAAACATTTGTGTCCACCACTTCACTCTGTTAATTAATTAATGTGATTTTACTGTAATGCAACGGCTGCTCTTACAACATGCTCCGCTAATACTGTAGATGTAACCGAACCTACTCCCGCTGGAACAGGACTAATATAGGAAGCTATATTTTCGACCTCTTCATAATCCACATCTCCGCAGAGATTTCCTTCACCATCTACATTGATACCCACATCCACTACAACAGTCCCCTCTGATATCATGTCTCTGGTAACAGTCTTAATGGCACCTGCCGCTGCAATAACTATATCTGATCTTCTTGTGATATCTGCCACATCCTTTGTCTTGGTATGGCATACGGTAACTGTAGCATTTTTCCCCATCAAAAGCATGGCAAGAGGCTTTCCTACCACAAGACTTCTCCCTATGAGAGCTACATTTTTACCTGTCAGATCCACTTCATAATACTCTAGCATCCTGATTACAGCCTCTGGGGTACAAGGTGCATAGCCTGTCTTATCCTGCATAAAAACCTTGGCCATATTCACAGAATTCATGCAGTCAACATCCTTGAGTGGATTGATTATGCTCTTAATCCGCTCCTCGTCAAGATGCTTAGGCAGTGGACGAAACATCAAAATGCCATGCACTGCATCATCATCGTTGATAGCCTTAAAGCCCTTTTCAAACTCTTCCATTGGTACATCTGCAGGAAAAGTATATACCTGACAATCGATACCACATTTTTCCATACGCTTTGTGGCGCCTCTCTCATAAGCCAGATCATCTCCTCTTTCTCCCACTCTTACTATTGCAAGCTTAGGAGTAATTCCACCTTTTTTCATCTCTTCTACCTGTGAAGCAAGCTTTTCTGTAAGCGCTGTTGCTACAGGCGCACCCTTCATTAATACTTCCATATTATTTATACCTCGAGTCCTTCTACAGCTTTTCTATCGTAGATTACGCTGTCAACCTTGTCTACTTCTATTCGATATAGTGCGTTGGCCGCCAGGTGTTCTGCCGCCTGTTCTATGTTTCTAATGCCAGAGCCCTGACCATAGATAGCTATAACAGCATCCAGGCCATCTGGTGTCACCACACACTCTTCTTTTCTCATGCCCATTCTCTTTAATACCTTTGGCATGGCAAATCTTTCAAAGATAATCTTCTTTTCTTCATCTGAATAATCTGGTATGTCAATCACAGCAAAACGTGACATCAAAGGTGCAGAAATCATGCTCTTGTCATTGGCTGTTGCGATAGGATATACACCAGTGGTCGGAATCATACATTCCATATAATTGTCTGTAAAGCCCAGATTATCCAGCAAAGTAAGCAGCACATCCGCAGGATTGCCGTTGCCTTTGCCGCTGTTAGCCTTGTCGAGCTCGTTGATAATAAACACAAGGTTGGAGGTTCCTGCCTGGGAAAAAGCATCCATAATAATACCGCTTTTGGCATTTGAGTATATTCTTGAGCTTCCTGTCAACTGCTCAGGATCATTTATTGAACTCATATCAAGAGTTGTCCATGGTAATTTAAGGATTCTTGCTACCGCATATGCTATCTGTGATTTTCCTACACCAGCAGGTCCACAGAGTAGCAAGCCATAAGCTGGCAATGTATGGGTTCTGTTAATCTGAATGACCGTCTCCATTATTCTCTGTTTTACTCTCTCAAGACCATACAGCTCTTCATCAAGAATACGTCTGGCTTCTACAGGGTCGATGGATTCAAAATAGTCATTTTTCCACTGTATATTCATCATCATGGAAAGTGCTCTTTGTGCATGGCGCCTTTCCTCTGGAGTAACCTCATTGGACTTGGCAACAGATAGATTACGTCTGGCCCACAGTCTGATATTATCTGGAAGGGTACGTCCTGCGCAGGTTAAAAAATCCGTGATGCTCTGGATGCTGGTAAGCTTCATGTCGTCCCCTTCAAGCTCCTCGTCATCCTCATCTACTGCTGCATCACTGACAGCGTTGCTCATAAAGAGTCTGTCTATCATGTATTGTAAGAATCCATCCTCTGCCGAAAGCTTGCTTCCCTTGCCAGAGGCTACCTCTTTTATCTTGTACACATTGTAGCCTGCATCTGTATGTGCCCCTGATAATCTTACCTTGATATGATTTTCTCCAAGCCATGTCAGAAGGCTTGTAAATCTGGAGTCTACCGACAGAATATCTGCACTTTCTACTCCATCAGAAGTCTCAAATTCAAAGCTTGTTCTTTTCACTGGATTGGTAAACATACCATCAGCATGATGGCACCACTTGCCCTCACTGTCTTCTATTATTAAAATGGGACAATCCACCGTAGCATAAGCCTCATTTGAAGCAAATGTGGTATATGTCATAACTGGATCAACACCCTTCTGGGGCATCTTTGAAAAATCAAATACAGGCATAGATACTCCTTCATATATATAAATAAAATAAGAACAACGTCTAAAGTTTCCTATTGCATAATAAATAATATTTATGCATAAAACAAGAGGCAGAACCTTTCGTCCTGCCTCTGTCATGATTTATACTTTATTGTTTTCTTTTAAAAACTTAATATATTCATCCGAAGGTATTGGCTTGGAGTACAAAAAGCCCTGATTATAATCCACTCCATATTCCAGCAGAACTGATGCCATTTCTTCTGTTTCCACACCCTCTACCACAATGGATTTTCCTAATTCCTTTACCATGGCTATGGTATTTTTTAGAACTATCATAGCCTGTGTACTGTTCATTGCGGACCACAGTATAGTCTTATCAATCTTTACCAATGATACAGGCATCTTTATTAAATATTCAGCAGATGCAAAGCCTGAACCGTAGTCATCGATGGAAAAAGCGATGCCTTGAACAAACAAATCCACGATACTTTGCATGGTCCTCTTCTCGTCTGTAAGCTGAGCAGTCTCTGTGATTTCAAAATTGAGCTGATATGGTGAAACATTGTATTTTCTCATCAAATCAGTGTATATCTGAACCAAACCTGACCTTCTGCACTGTAATGGTGAAAGGTTAACCTCTATATAATCTACACCCAAATCCGTCAGCTTGTTTTCACTGATAAACTTACATACCTTTTCAAATATGATATCGCCAACCTGATTGATAAGATTATTCTTCTCAGCTATTACAATCATAGTCTCAGGATTGATAAAACCAAGATCCTTGTCTATTAGTCTTACCAGCGCTTCTGCGCTCTTAAACCTGCCTGCCCCAGGGCTATAGATTGGCTGATAGAATACCTGGAATCCGTCCTCGTTGATTGCTCTTCTTATAGCTTCAAGGATACCCTTCTCCTGTACATTTTCGTTACGCACAATCTCAAGAAGTTGGTCTGTAGAGCGCTCCTCTCCTGGATGAGATAATACATAGTTTACAACCGCACTGATATCAGATACGGTGCGTCCTTCATCCAAATCATAGAAGGTGTGAAGCACCATCTCAAATCTGAATTCCTTGTCATCCACCTCAAAACCGCCATCAATTATCTGCTTGATAACAGCCTCATCCGCTGCTGTTTTTAGCTTATCAGTTGACAGCACTACGAATTTACCATTGCCAAGACAGAACACCCTGCGTTTAAATGCCTTGTGCAAGGAATCCGCTATTCGTTTGTTCAATCTGGTATAGTTATCAAATTTTAGCTTTTTGCCTGTCGAACTATAATCCACAAGATAAAAGCATGTCAACTTAAATTTTCTTCTCCTGCGTCTGGCATGCTTGATAACCCCCATGAAAGCGATATCGTTGAGACACTGAGTATCAAGGTAAGTATAGTTTGCCGGATTTTCAAAGCAAATATATACATATAATATCGCTACCGACATAAGCAATTCACCCACAAGAACATTAGGTGTAACTATGGAGATAGTAACTGACAGCGCAGTGGATACAACTATTCCTATGGTTGATATAAACTGGTATGAAGAAAACTTGTCTCTTGCCTGATAAAAGATAACAAGCTCCCACATAAATACCAAAAATGGCAGAGTCCACAGTATACCTATCAGACTTCCATGATGATATACTCCCGCCTCATCAAAGTACACAATAAAATGAGTCCAAGGCGACGTAAGAATGGATACCAGATAAAATATTATCATGGCTATTGCTGCTATTCTTACCGGGCGTTCCATATGTTCAAGCTTTGCCTTATGGTCTATGTACAAAAAATAAAGCACCGACATCATGTTGTAGAACAACAGATATCCCAATAGGAATAAGTAGTTGAGCCACAAAGGCACACTATGCGAATTAGATATTGCAAAACAACTAAAAGTATCAAACAAAGCAGCCAAAAAATTGCATATCATCGTAGCAACAAAAAGAATATTCGATTTACCCATGTAGCTTCTAAGCATCATAAATATCACTAACAGTGATCCTGTTACTATCATTGAAGCTACTATATACTGATATTCGTAAAGCGTATGAGTATCCTCCAAAATATCATTTTCGTTAAGTAAACCGATTATAATTCTTAAACGTTAAAAATGTATGAAATAATGGCTTTTTTTCAGTTAATTCACTACTTTGGAATGTTTGATTATGAAATCACACTCATTGACTTAATATAATTTATGAATTATACTCATGTGAGTTATTGTGAGGATTACTTGATGATAAATAATACACTACACATAGGCATATGTGACGACGATTTGAAAGCAATTAACCACATTGCAACTATCTGTAACTCTTATACACAGGAACATAACATCGATATTGAAATATCAACCTTTATTTCGGGTAATGAAGTATTAGATTATGTTGGTACTGCCATAGATATTTTGTTTCTTGACATTTGTCTTCCCGATATGACTGGAATAAACATAAAAGACAGAATTCTAAACAGATCAGAATTCTTGCATATAGTATTTGTTTCCAACATGGATGAGTATGTATTTGATGCATACAGTGTAAAAACCATAGGGTATGAGCTTAAACCCTGTTCTAAGGATTGTATCTACAAATATTTGACCCATGTTGCAGATAAAAGCTTTCGCAACTACATATTAAAATTTGACGATAAGAACTTTGATACTTATGTTGATATCAATGATTTGTTATATATCAAAGCGTCATCAAATTACTCAGAGGTATACACCAGCGACAAGGAGTTTGTAGTAGTCTATACCTTAAAACAGCTTGAGGATATGTTTAAAGAGTTTCCCCTGATTCGCATTCACAGATCATACCTTGTGAATATGAAAACATCCAATATTATTGGAAATACCATCAGATTCTACAATACTGATACTGTAATTATGTGCAGTAGACGCATGCTTGGCTGCGTAAAACAAGCCTATGCCAATTATGAACTTACGAGGGAGTACTAATGTTATCTGCTATATATAGCTTAATTGTGTGTTTGATTGAATATACAGGCTATTATTTAATCCTGCACCTGTGCTATAGTTTTGAATTTAAAAGGAACTACATAAAAAATCTAATTATTGTTGGTCCAATTTGGCTATGTGCATTTATTTCATCAAACTCGATTCTCGTAGCCATAGCTCCAATGCTTTGTATTGTTCTTTCTTTTTTTGTGTTACAAGAAAAATCCTTCATCAATTATATTTCAATGTGTTTATTGGCTATTTGCATATGTGACTGTCTTGATGCTATAATCAGCGTTATTTTTTGTCTACAAGCAGATTACGAATCCTACTTGAACATTCTGCATGAGACGCAATTAGTTTTGCCTAAACTAATTACATTGGTTATTATTTCCGTATTTACTATATTATATCGTCATCACACGAGCATTAATGCATTATCTTCATTATCTTTGACTAAGAATCAAATATTGTATCTTATATTGGGCGTAATTTGCTTTGATATATTGATTTCAGCGATTATTGCGCAGTCATATACATATAATGACTATAAAGGTTTTATAATACGTATTTCCATTATAGTTCTCTATATCACCTACGGATTGTTGCTATACTGTACTGTTTCTCTTCGACTAAAAAATATTCAGTTTAAGTACAATGAATTCAATTATCAAAACCTACTCAAATCACAACAACAGTATTTTGATAATATAGTACAAAAAAACGTTGAAACACAGAAATTACGTCATGATTTAAAGGCACATCTAACTTCCCTTTACGCCATTGCTCAAGAATCCAACAATACTGACATGATTAATTACCTAAATGAAATGATTGAACCTCTAAGTAATGCCAGTGTTGCATATACTGGCAATTTTGTACTGGATTCGATAATAAATGAACTAACGTCAATCATGGACCAAAACAATATTTCTTTTGAATTCAATGGCCTATTGCATCCTAGAAATGAAATCATTATTTTTGATATTTGCTCATTGATATACAACTCTTTACAAAATGCTATTGAAGGCTGTGAACTATTAAAACAACAAACTAAAACGATTATCTTTGAGGCAGAAACTGACAACAGCACACAAAAGATTAGACTCCACGTATACAATACCTGTGTATACAATAAGGACATCTATGACATCACCACCCTGCCTACCACTAAGACTGACAGTGATAATCATGGTATTGGCATGAAAAACATCCGCGATATCGTCCTGAAATATAATGGTTATGTATCATTCTATATTGAATCAGGATGGTTTCATGTAAAAATAGTGCTTTAATCCAATAAATCTATCTTTTCCATAAAGTAAGACATTACAGCCTTTTCATCGTAAGCACTTCACCACAGTGTGAATATATAAAAATATACATAAAAAAGCCCGCATCTATTCTTTCGCAGGCTAATGAACTATTTACAAGTTTATATACTCTGATGAGATTGGTTTTTATTATCAACAACATCTAAAAACAAACAACATACTGTTAAATCCATCATATTAGATAAATAACATTATAATCATCTCAAAAATGACGCATACCATCACCTTAACCTCATTTCTTTTTTATATGGGAATAATAGCATTTAAATTTCTTATAACTATATTTTTTGAGTAAACGGTCATTTTTTTGAGTAGACGGTATTGAAACACTATATATTTTCTATTATTTTATAAATATCCAAATCCAGCATGCACAATTCATCAAACTTATCAATAAGCCATTCAACCATATTAGTATCAAATTGATTTTTAATAAGCATCTTTATTCCCGCAACATTTATTAATCTCCATGCGTCTTGAGCTCTTTCTAGTTTTATAAGCAAAAGACTTATCTTATCAGCATTACCCGTTTCGTTTACTGCAAGATATTCAAATAAATCTTTTAATCCTTTATAATTGTCACATATCTGTTTTGATATAATAGAAAAATAACATATGCTCGGATTATTACTTTCAAACAAATGATCCATACTATCAACATCCATGCAACCTTTCTTAATGTCTTCATATGTTTTTTTTATCTTTTCTACTGACGTATTTGACACAATATTGTTCCTTATCGCGCTTAATGAATATTCCATATGTTTCTTACATTGTATTACACGATATGCCATACAATTTTTCTTCGGAATTGTCTCAAACGGCCAGCAAACATTCTCTATAGATAAAAATGGATCTGCGCAAACTAAGCAACCCTTTGTTATATCCACTTTCTTAATGATACAAAAGTGTGTGATATGAGATTTATTATATGCAGCATTCCATGGACAATCATATGCATCCACCCTCAATAACAACTCTGAGAATAATGTACGTTCTAATTCGTAAATACAATCATAATCGTAATAAACACGTTCTAATGTAATACCATATGTCGAGTAAAAACATTCTTCAAATTTATTAAGCGGTCTTTGCCTAATTCTATGTCCAAATATTTTCTCAGGCTGATTATCATATTCTATTCCAAAACAATTCGCGAACAATAATACTTGATTATATTCTGTTTTTTCACAATAATATTCAATTGACGCTTGCAAACAATTTAGACTCATATTCCTATATTCCATCATAAACAGAATTGTTTATATTCTCCAAATACATAATAATCATCACTTGTAAATAAATATCCTCCTAAGAAACTCGTCTATTTTTGTCATGATACAAAATATTACATTTATCTCACGGTGTAATGTGTAACATGTTTTTAAATATGGTTTCTTTACAATTTGCTGTCTCCGGCATAAAGAATGATCCATAAATGAAAGTAATTGTAAACTTATCTATTTCATCAACTATAGATTTTGTCCTTTCATAGAACCTCCTTTCAAAATAAATATCGTTTTCTATTGCCTTGTCAACATATACAGATAGATGATAACCTCCATCCTGAACAACACATATGTTCTTTATATCTGCAATATAATCATGGAAATAAATACCTCTCATTACCCTTCGAAAAATACTAGTTCCATAATATGGGGTATTAATCAATTTAGAACTATCTCTTTCTTTACAAATCTCAATTACATCTGATTCATTTCCACACTTACAGATGACTTTCTTTTTCTTTGCAATATCTCCAAATTTGTATTTAATTAATGGCATTGTTGTGTTTGAAAAATGAGTAACAATAATATTCCCTTCTTTTTCATATTCGTTAATAATATTATTATCCATATCAACTAAATCCACATGCAAATAATTATTGTTTAAATGCAAATTCCCATATTTACATTCATATGCAATATTCCAACATTCTCTGGCTCCAAAGCTATTAACCATTTTACATTTGTATGTTTTTTGTATTAGTTCCTCTTCCTCTTTAAGTATGCCTTGACTGGTATACTCAATAAATGCCAAGTCATTATCATTAAAAACTTCTATACTTCTATCGTTTATATAACTTGCATACTTTGAATATATTTTTGGAGTAGCAAGCATCCATTTTGGCTTATTCTCTATCCAGCCATTAACTATCTTCTCCATGTCACTATCATTGAATTTCCATATATCAATGTCTAATAATTCAGGTTGATATGAGTGAAGAAATTTGAATCCGTTTTCAAGGGTAATACTGTGATCATATTTTTTTCTTTGTCTTAACAAATATGCGCTTTCAATAACTTTATCTGCTTTAGTTTTAACTGTTGGAAACGGCTTCCCAGTAGAACCTGTAGTAAATTCTATTATCCATTCTTGTTTTATTCCCTGTATGACTTTATCATGATTTCTTGAAATAGATTCAACATCAAAAAAAACTTTTTTGAGATCATACTCTCTACAATCGTCATAAAATTCCAAAGATAAATAAGCATAAATATTATCAAACACCCTACTTTTCCCCATCACTGGTAACTTTAAGTATGTGTCATATACATTATCGATAGATAAACTATCGTAATTAATTACCTGGCTATAATATCTATTATCCTGTATTTTTCTAAAAAGTTTAAGTAACTTATAATTCAAATCGACTTTCATGGTTACATAAATGATAAATCAATACTTATTATCAGATTCCTTTCTTTTTATTTTTGTAATACTAATACTTGCATTTATACTAGTAGAAAACCTGCTGAATTTGAATATTAGATGCAATGGTAAATGTTCTGTCAGCAGCATAGTCGACGGAACCTATCATTTTTAATTTGTACTATCTATTGACATAAGACCAACTTTTTTGACAACATATTCCTTCAATTTTCCATAATCGGCCAATATTTCTCCAATCTCATCAAAATCAAATTCAATACCGAACTGAGTTTCGACCTCAACCATTATTTCAACTAATTCGATTGATCCCATTCCCAAATCATTTTGAAATGAAAGATTATTAGTAAACTCTATTTCATCTAAACTGATAATCTTAAGATTATTTGCAATAATACTTTTTAGCATGTTTTCATTAAATTCCATTATGATTTATATATGTATGATTATTTTAAGCCCTATAAATATGATTAATCATACTCCCTTTCTTTTAATTATTGTGCTTTGAACATTTCATTTATGACTATAACTCCGGTTTAATTATCATTGGCTTCTGATTTCTAATAATTTTCCCACTTCCTGTTTTCAAAAGCTCATTGGTAAAATAAATATCCTTAGGAATTTTATATGCTTCCAAATTTTTTTTACAATGTTCAAAAATGTACGATAACTTAATTTTATAATCATGTTTTGTAACTACATATGCAACTAATTCACTAGTTGCATCTCCTTTATCATTAGATGCAACTAGTACCTCATTTATTCCTGGTAGTTCCAATAAAACCCTCTCTATTTCCTCTGGATAAATATTCTTACCAGAACTTATTAAAAGATTGTCCTTTCTTCCCGTAACAAATAAGAAACCATCTTCATCTAAATATCCATAATCACCGGTATACAATTTCCCATTTACTATTGTTTTTTCAGTATTTTTTCGATTTAAATAATACCCTTGCATCACATTAGGCCCTTCAACAACAATCTCTCCAATCTCACCGATTTTACACATCATATTGTTGTCTCTCATAATAAAAACCTGTACATCATTAATAGGCCTTCCACTAGAACCTTTTTTACGTTTAATGTCATCTTTTTCTATATATGTAACTCTTGGTGATGCTTCAGTTTGACCATATGAATATATCAAATTCGTATTTGGGAAAATATCCATTAGCTTATTTATATCAGTAGCGTTCATTGGCGCTCCATAAAAGTTTATTAATCGTAACGATGAATTCGAAAAGATTTCATTATAATAAGTCATAATAAAATCTTTCAATATTGAAGGTACTGCAAAAAAAACCGAAATACGTTCCTTTTTGATAATTGGCAAAATATACTTCGCAATTGGAATATTCTCTCCCAAAACAATTTTACATGTATTTGTTAATCCTACGAACAATTCACCAATAATACTTGATGAGTGACTTAATTCCTTGATTAGCAATATATTGTCTTCATGCGTTAGTTTTAAATAATCACTTATTGCAATAATGTTACTTACAACATTCTCTTCTGACAGCATAATAGCTTTTGGAAGATTTGTTGTTCCAGATGATAATAGAATTATACTTGTATTGTTCAATTCAAAATCTATTTCTGAAGAAATGTTCCAAA
>JABUSV010000059.1 GCA_021442555.1 Pseudobutyrivibrio sp.
TGATTCAAAGCTACACCACCCTGCCTCGTATTATTCAAGGTGCCAGCACTATCTTAAAAAAATAATCCAAGTAAAAAGCCCCAGACTGCTCTGGGGCTTTTTACCGTAAGTTTCCTTACATTTCTTTATTCTTTAATTAGTAATACTGCCACATCATTGACATTGGTTCCCGTTGGGCCTGTAATAATAAGGCCGTCAGTCAACTTTAATGCATTGTATGCATCATTTGCTCTAAGAACATCATATATTTTTTTTCCAGCAGACTCAAGCTTATCCTTTGTAGTACCGTCAGCATAGCCTCCTGCCGCATCACATGGGCCATCGGTTCCATCACTGCCCACACTAAACACTGCTACATTAGGCATTCCTGAAATCCCTTCGGCCGCCGAAAGCGCAATCTCCTGATTACGACCACCTTTGCCTGTACCCGTAAGGTGAACTACTGTCTCACCTCCTGCTATAAATGCCATACTTTTACCATTATTTATCCAAGTCCTGGCCATGGCCGATAAAAAGCTTCCCGCTTCCTTTGCTTCGCAGGTAAGCATATCTGTAAGAATCACCGGTTCATAACCCAAGCGCTTGCAGGAATCTGCACAGGCCTTGCACAGATTAGATACAGAACCTGTAATCATGGTTTCTACTCCACTAAGTGCCTTGGGAGTCTCAATACTCACGCATTTTTTTGCTTCATCTGACAACCTAAGATTATATTTTTCTGCAATAGCAATAGCCTGTTCACAAGTAGAGGTATCTGGATATGCAGGGCCTGAGGCAATCATGTCAAGGGGGTCGCCTAATATATCGCTTAGTACCACACTATATACCCTGGCTGGCGCGCATATATTTGCAAACTTACCACCTTTTACCATGGACAGACGTTTTCTTATAGTGTTCATCTCTACTATATCTGCACCGCAGGCCAGCAGTTGTTTTGTAATATCCGCCAATTCCTCTCCCGTAATCATTGGTTTTTCAAACAATGCTGAGCCACCACCTGAGAGAAGAAATATCACCGTATCTCCCTCAATAGCTTTTTTTGCTACCTCAATAGCCGCCTCTGTTGCTAAAAAAGAATTATCATCAGGCACAGGATGACCCGCCTCAAAGCACTTGGTGTGCGGAATATCTCCTAGAACATGTTGGTATTTTGTCACAACAATACCTTCGTGCAGCTTGTCACCAAGTATGTCAGCCGCGGCTTTTCCCATCTGCCAGGCAGCTTTTCCGGCAGCAACCATATATATTTTTCCGCAACCAAAATCGCAGTCTTTCAGAGCTTTTGCCACAGCTTCATCCGGAAGTACAGCAGCAATAGACTCCTTTATAATAATGTCTGCATCCGCTCTCATATCAAATGCTTTATTCATAGCATCACCTGCTTATTAATGTAAGAACAATGATAAAATGAATATTCCCGCCATAGCACACAGCCCCTCTACAAGAGTAACTACAGTCTGGGTCTTGTACCCCTGCTCAGGTGTCATTCCACCAAAGTTGGATACCACCCAGAAGTATGAGTCATTGGCATGTGATACAGTCATGGCACCAGCGCCGATTGCCATTACACAAAGTGCTGTCATTACTGTAGAATCCATTCCAAGTGGTGCCAAAAGAGGTGCCATAATACCTGCAGTTGTAGTAATAGCAACTGTTGACGAACCCTGCGCAGTCTTTAATACTGCAGCAAGAAGGAATGGGAAGAATATTCCGATTGCCTGAAGTGTAGAAGCATTATCTGTGATAAACGCTACAAGGCTTGTTGAAGAGATAACTTTTCCAAGCACTCCGCCTGCTGCTGTAACAAATAGAATAGGTCCTACTGTCTTTAAAGTATCGTTAGTCAGATTATAAAGCTCATTGGATTTTCCTGACTGGGCTAACAGTATAATCGCAAAAACAACACCAACTGCCAGGGCAATAATTGGTGTACCAAGGAATGTAAATGCTGTCCCAAGAGCACCACCCCACTTTAATATAGATGCCACATTTGACATAGCCATAAGAATGATAGGAATAATGATAGGTGCAAGACTCATAAATCCACTTGGGAGTTTTCCAAAGCTTGCAACCAGCTCTTCATAGGTCTGCGTAACCTGTCCGTCTGAAATTGCGTCAGCCTCATCATTAGCCTTTATTTTTTTGCCAATATACTTTGCATAGAAATATGCTCCTATCAGAGCAGGAATAGACACAATAACGCCAAGTCCCATAACAAGCAACAGATTATTGCCAACGCCCATAGTGTTAGCTGCTGCAATTGGGCCCGGTGTTGGAGGGATAAATACATGAGATGCATAAAGACCTGCCGACAGACATACCGTCATGGCGACAGAAGAAGTCTTAGTCTTTTTTACAAGAGCTTTTCTTATAGGATCAAGCACTACAAAGCCTGAATCACAGAATACAGGAATCGAAACCACCCAGCCCATAAGCTCTATTGCCAGTTCAGGATGCTTAGGTCCAACAACCTTAACAACCATATCCGCAAGCTTAAGCGCTGCACCCGTTGCTTCCAGTAACGTTCCAATCATGGCACCAAAAATAATAACGATACCAATGCTTGTGAAGGTTCCCGAAAATCCACTTCCTATTACTGTAGCTATACCATTAATTGTATTGCCATCAGAATCAGTTGTGTTTGCAAATGGGATTCCGCCAATCAGTCCAAGTACCAGAGAAACAAGCATGATAGACAAAAATGGATGAATCTTGAACTTGCTGATCAGAACGATCATAACTGCGATTGCAATTATAAATACAATCAAAAAAGGAACTCCAGTCATATAATTACCCTCCTTTACAATATTGTTGTGTAAATTGCATATAATAACAAGAAATATTACACAACTTTTGATTATTAGTCACAACTTAATAATAGTCTATTTAGTTGCACAAGTAAATAATTCTTCTATTCGGGTAATTACAGACTTAAGGTCTCCTTTTTCTATTACATTATCTGCAGGTACACTTTCTGGACTGCCACCTGTATTGTAGGTAATACATGGTGTGCCGCAAGCCTGTGCCTCCAGATTGGTGGTAGGGTAATTATCTTCATAAGTCAGGTTCAGATAAACAAAGGCTTCTGTATACAGCTTGGCCAATTCCAACGTGCTGTTGGTTCGTTCAAGACCAGTAATGGAAGCAGGCAATGCTGACAACTGCTGTTTGTTAAGACCCACCAGCACAATCTGATATCTGTCGTGGTCAATCATGGTGTCAAGCTTTATAAAATCATCAAGCCCTTTCTTATGATTCCAGACACTTGCAACACCAAGAATAATCTTTTTTTCAGGACAGATTTTCTCTTCAGTATCAATCTCAATCGGCCTAAATTGCTGCAAATCTATGGTATTATATACAACTCTTGCAGGATATTCCCTCAGATAGCTCTGTTCTACCACCGAGCCCATCCACTTACATGGAACGATTATCTCGATGTTCTTTACCCCGGTAAAAGCTGCTTTTTTTCTGGCATAATTCTTAGAAACATTGGATAATCCAATGCACTTTGGGTAATCTCCCAGAAGCTGACAGGATGTACATCCATCCATCCACTGGTTACAGTCTATGGTCATAAAATGAGCGCAATGTCCAGTCATGGTCCAACAATCATGAAGAGTCCACTTTACCTGAATATCTGGATGGGATTTGAGATAGCCAAACAGCACCTCAACATTGATGTAATATCCATGAAGGTTGTGGAGCCATATAACATCAGGCTGATAGGTGTCTATCCACTTGACCAGTTTTCTGGTCGCCGCCTTGGAGCCAAAGCCTTCTGCATCAAACAGTCTGGTCTTTGCTCCATGCAAGGCCACATCTAGCTTTGAGCCTATTCTGTACAAGGTTATTCCATCACAGTTAACAAGATGTCTTCCATAGGCAATAGCGCACTGATGACCATCCTGCATCAAGCCTCTTGCTGTATTTTCAATTATGTGCCCTGTGCTGCCATATCCGGCAACGGAGTTGATAAATAAATATTTCATAACAGTATATTCAAATGGGCTTCAACCATAGTCTCAATAGTATATTTTCTCGCTTCTTCAATAGCCTTCTGTCCCATTTCTCTAAGCTTCGCATCTTCAAGCCTTGCAAGTCGTACAAGCGCAGCAGCAAGCTGTTGTTTATCGTTCACTGGCACAACATATCCACTGATACCCTCTTCTATCATGGTTACTCCTGCGCCACATCTGTCTGTTGTAACCACAGGCAGGCCGCAGGCCATAGCCTCATTGACTACCAGTCCCCAGGCATCCTCTCTGGTAGGTAAAACAAAGGCATCTGCCGCCTGATAATATCTGAAGAGATTAGCCTTGTCCATGAACTGTAAAAAATGCAGATTACACAGGTTATTCTTTTCCTTAACATCAAGCAGTTCCTGGGATGGACTTCCTCCAACTATATATACTCCTACATCAGATGGCAGCTCCTTAGTAGCTTCAATAAGCAGATCAAAGCCCTTACGGTAAATAAACTGTCCCACCGCTATAAGTACCCTGTCTTCTGGAATACTCAGCTCCTGTCTCAGATTTTTCTTATCAGACTCTGACATCAATTCCGACAATACGTCGGAATCATATACAGAAGAAAACGGATATCTTATAAGCTGTGACATTTTTGCGCCGTACATCAAAAAATATTCATCCAGCGAATCTGATGTACTAAAATATCCCTTCGCTCCCTTTATTATGGCATGCTTCAGGTGATACTTAAGGCCGGTAGACACACCTGGAAAACCACCGTCAGCCTCCAGGTAATAAGATATCTTTTTACGTCTCATGTAATTAACAGCCAATATTCCTGTTGGACTGGAAAAATCAGAGCAGATCACCTCATCGTAGTCGAGGCACTTCAGATATTTGATAACATCAAAACAAATGGCAGAATCTGTATTAACAGACTTTCCATTCATGATTATTCCACTAAAATTATCAAAGCTGTATTTTTTCCATGATTCATCACGCTCATCTGAAGTACTTTTTTCAAATAAAACTGTGAGCAGACAGTGTTTACCCAGTTCATTAAAAAAAGCCACTCTGTATGGAGATGGAACATTGGATATAAACAATATTTTCCTTTGCATAGTATATTAATCGCCCTGTTTTCTTGCTAATGTATGATTGTAGATTATAACATTATGCCTGATATTAGTATATCCCCTCAACACAAGACGTGCTATAATTAGCTGGGTTGTGGTTGGTATAAAAGGGGATGCCTGCCGCACACATTATCTATAAGGGGAACATCATATGAAGCTGGGTGTAAACGTAGCAAGGGAGTATTTATTATTAACATTAGCCACTATCGTGCTAATCATCGGAGTATACGTATTCAAATTTCCAAACAACTTCTGTTTTGGCGGAGTAACAGGTGTATCTATAGTGCTTGGCAGCCTGTTTCCACACACTCCTGCAATCTACACACTGATTATCAACATGGCATTGCTGTTAATCGGTTTTGTTATCTTAGGAAAAAGCTTTGGACTTAGAACAGTATATGTAAGCACACTAATGTCTGTGGGGCTTGCTGCTGCAGAAAAGCTGTTTCCTATGAGTGCACCACTCACCAATCAGCCTGTCTTAGAGATGATATTTGCCATTGTTTTGCCAGCCTTCAGTTCTGCAATATTTTTTAATCTGGATGCTTCTGGCGGAGGCACAGATATTATTGCCATGATATTAAAAAAACACACCACCTTAAACATCGGTGCTGCTTTGTTTGCTGTAGACCTGGTTGTTGTAATAGCAGCCTGCTTTGTGTTCGACACTCAGACTGGCCTTTTTTCACTGTGTGGCTTATTGGCCAAATCTCTTGTAGTAGATGATGTCATCGAGAATATCAATCTGTGTAAATACTTTACCATCATCTGTGAGAATCCTGAGCCAATCTGCAAATACATCACAGAGGACCTCCACAGATCCGCCACTGTGTACAATGCAGAGGGTGCGTACTCTCAACAAGAAAAGACTGTCATCATCACTATCCTGAAGAGAAGTCAATCTGTAGAACTTAGAAACTTCATTCACGCTAATGAACCGACAGCCTTTATTGCAATCACTAACAGTAGTGAGATTATTGGAAAAGGTTTTAGAGGTTTTAACTAGAATCCGATTACGTCATCAACAAGAATCACATGGATTCTGTCAGTGTGTCTTGAGAATCGTGTAATCAAAAACTGACAGCAAATCGTATCCATTGATTTACAGTCCATACAAGTACCTGTTTTAGAGCATGGAGTGGACAAGCCAAAACGCTGAATATTAGCTGTTGCGGCTTCATTTCGTGCCCTTTTCATCGCGCTGTCCACATCAGGACATACCTTGTTCATACCCACAATAAGTACCAGCTTTCTTGGGCCAAAAGCATAAGCCGACACTCTGTTGGCATTACCATCGATATTTATTAGAACGCCGTCACTGGTCATGGCATTTACGCTTCCCATATATACGTCTGCATCATATGCAAAAAGTGCTGCTGCCTGCTTGTCCTGACAGGTATCTCTGTCACAGTAGTCATAATTTCCCTGCTTCATGGCATCCACCAAGCCTACCTCAAAGATTGACATGGAACCACCGTTTGTAACCTTGCTACCCTCTGGAATAAGAGAAAGTGCTATCTTAAGCGCTTCTTCTTTGCTGGCAGCATAGTATCCTGTCATGTTTCTTGACTGAAGTCCCTTGATAACAGTCTGAGCCAAAACAGCATTCTTTTTTTTCATGTTTTCATTCATATCGCTTACCTCCCAAAATAATCCTATTAACCTTGAGATTAGCTTATATATATTGGAATATCAAGTGTTTTGCGATAAAATAAAGCCAGATATTATTTCTAGCACAAACAGGGGTATTTTTATGACACTTAAGGAGATGTATGATATTTTGCTGGAGCTGGCTGAGCCCTACAAGCAAAGTCCTTTATTCGAGAAGGTAGAAGAGCCTATAGCTGATGATTCAGATGAAAAAATGAGCGTCAAGATATGGTTTCAAAACCAGATTATCACCCTCATCTGCGACAGAGAAGGCTTTGTAGAAACCAAATACCGCAAGAGAAAGCTGACCATGGAAGAACACGAAGCTATCAACGGTCACCAGATGACTCTTGATGAGCTTACTACACCTGCAAAGACCATAATCCCTGAGTCTGAGCCTGCAAAGGCTGCAGAATCTGAACCTGTGCCTACTTCAAAACCAGACGCTGCATCAGATGATATCCCTACAGAGTCTGAAGAAATGCCGATTAATACAGAAAAAATGCCTTCAAAACCTAGAAAAAAAGGAGAATTCAGAGTTGGTGACAGAGTCAAACTGGTATATGGCACGGACAAGCTGTATTCTATAGAAGCCGTCATTGATAATACTGCACGATGCAAAGTAATAGGTCAGGTAGACACCTTCTGTGCAGCTCTTAGCGACCTGGAATTAGTTGAATAAAAAAAGGACCGTCTTTTCAGACGGTCCTTTTTAGACTCTCTATAATCGAGCGCATTTGATATTTTAATAAAAAAGCTGCATTGTAACATTCAGGGTATTCATACTTCATAACATCTACAATTGGCATTACCATCTTCTCTGTCTCATCTATATATTCAGCCATTTTCTCATGAGAAAAACTTGTTGCCATGGTAGATATATTGTTACAGCGGTCTAATACCTTAACAATGGTTGCAAGACGATTCTTAGCTATGGAATCATAGTATATTTTTTTGGCTTCGGTCCTTGACATTGAAGGATTTTTTTCAAAAGTAAGCAGCTGAACTGCCTCCTTAATCTCCTGACACACAGGAAGCTCTGATGATTTAACGCCGCAGTCTTCCACGGTGTCATGTAATAGAGCCGTAGCTATCAGGTAATCCTCCTCAAATCCCAGGGCCAAACCGTGACAGGCCACCATCAGAGGATGATAGATATATGGTATCCCATCCTTCCCTTTTCTCGTCTGTCCCTCATGCATCTTAATAGCATAAGGCAGCGCCTTGAGTGTCTCTGTCATATTTTTGTTTTCAGCTACTGTTTTGACGAAATTACACATTCGTTCCTCTGAAAACATCCTGTCCTTCAATTCCCAGCGAACTCCAATATTGTCTATACCAGCCATAATATTCCTCCGTCAGTACAAGGCAATATCCCCAAACATAGTGTCGTTTATGCTTCTTCAATAACCTTTTTATATGGCATTAACATACCTTCGGTCATCTTGTTTCCCATTTTCTTTTGTATCTTTTTGTTATTAATAATCAGACCCACCAACTGCATCTTAAGGATGGTACCCTTTTGCTTCTGTGGAAAATCATAGAATCCATGAGCCTTGTAAAACTCATGATCAGCCTTCATCATACCACGCATGATATATATCAAATCTCTGAATATCTTCATGCCACCGACTCCAAGAAACATGGCTGGTTGCTGCACCTTGTGCTCAAGCGCATATTCCATGGTGTTGGCCAAATCAATAATTCCCTTTTTGTCTGTAGCAACCTTGGTTAGGAAGTTGCCCCCTACCTGAGCCCTGCCCTCAACTATCAGCTGAAGATTAGACTCATTGTCGTAGTCTCCATTGATAATATATCCAAAAGGCATACCCATGGTTACAGTGCGATGTCCATTACAAAACTGTCTGTCATCATACATTTTCATCCTGGAACCCATGGAATGGTCGCTGATAGTAAATGCATAGATGATACATGTCTTTGATTGTATTTCCTGCCTTAGGAATTCATCAAACTTATCTTTGTAAATACATTTGCCCGTTACTGCGCAGTTGAAGCATCCAAGACAGCCGCCCATAAAAGGATATTCCACCAGATTAACGACTCTGGATTCATATGGATAAGCAGCCTGAAAATCCGCAATCATGTTGGCAAGAGATGTATCCCCCTCAGCCAGATTGGCTACAATAACAGCTTCGTTACCTGATTTTTTTGAAGCAGGCTGAATACTTTTTTCATAAGGCGCCACTGGATTTACTGTTCGTTTTGGCACTGGCTCATAAATATCACAAGACACCTTCCATGTAACCATATCCCAGAAGGTTGTGACATCAGCTCTTCCTGATTCTGTCAATAAATCGTCCATGTCTGCAGACAGACCGCCTACGTATTTGATACCCATATCATGGCAGTTTTCTTCTATGTATTTGTGAGCTGTCGTATCATAAAAATGCTTTGAGGTAGTAATCTGAGCTGCATATTTACCCGAAAGGTCAACTCCTGAAGCCTTCATGAGCTCTATAAACCTGTGAAGCTGGGAAGGTGCAATAAAAGTATACACAGGATAACAGAATAACAACACTTCAGCTGATCTGATGGCTACTAATGCCTCTGTCATATCCTTTTCATATTGACGTATTTTCTGACCTACATGCAAAGTATCAAATATTACGTCAGGATATTTTTTTTGAAGATACAACACAGTCTGATAGGTAATACTGTTGTCACCCTTTGGACTGCCTGAAATTACACATACTCTCATATCAGCTTATTCCTCGTTAGAAAACAGGTCCAAGTATGCTCTTGAAACCTCATTATACTCTACATTGTTGGTAATCTTGACAGGTTTGAAATCGTCCTCAAGAATCTCTACCTTGTACAGATAGACGTTATCCTCATCTATTTCATCACCGTTAATAAGTGAGGCAGCAATATACTTCTTGTTCTTGTATTCAAATTCGCCTACAACCGCCATCTCCACTTCATCGCCTACGCTGGTAGTGGTGGTAAATACAGCATATTCTTTCATTTCATCCATAACAGACCTCCTGGATTATAGAATAAAATAAGTATAACACATCACAATAATAAAAGTGACGTAGCAGGAGTAAAAACCCGTAGCATCACTCTACACCAATAAGTTGTATTTATTCATCATTCTTTGTGATTTTTCTGTGTTATTTGTGGACAGTTTTTTTCAATCATGTGATAATCCAATTAATGATGACCCTATACACTGGGAGGTTTTTATGGCAATAAACGCAGTAAACAGACTGGTCTATACTGAAGAGAATTGTATTGGATGCAACAAGTGTATCGGAGCTTGTCCTTGCCCTGGTGCAAATATTGCAGAAATAGATGAAAATGGGAAAAACAGAATCCATGTCAACCCTGATAAATGTATTGGTTGCGGCTCATGTATGGATGTTTGTGACCACAACGCCAGAGCCTTTGATGACGATACTGACAGGTTCTTTGCGGACCTCAAGGCAGGAAAGAAGATATCCATACTTCTGGCTCCTGCGTTCAAGGCCAACTATGAGAAGGAGTATGAATCCTTCCTTGGTCAGTTAAAGGCAGCAGGAGTCAACCATATCATCAGTATCTCTTTTGGTGCGGATATTACCACTTGGGCGTATATCAAATACATCACAGAAAACAAATTCTATGGAGGCATCTCTCAGCCTTGTCCAGCGGTTGTTGGTTATATTGAAAAATATATGCCACAACTCATTCCTATGCTGATGCCGGTGCATTCTCCTATGATGTGTGGTGCTATCTACACCAAGAAATATATGGGCGTTACCGACGATCTTGCATTTATCAGTCCTTGTATCGCCAAAAAACGTGAGATAGACGACCCTAACTGCGGCGGTTATATTAAATACAACGTCACTTTTGCCCATTTGGCTGAGTATCTAAGAAAGAATCCTATAAAAGGAGCCAAGGCTACTGATGAGATAGAATATGGTCTCGGCTCTGTATATCCTATGCCTGGCGGCCTAAAAGAAAATGTATACTGGCTTCTTGGAGAAGATGTCTTTATCAGACAGATGGAAGGCGAAAAGCACATGTATCATTATCTCCAGACTAACGCCGACCTTATAAAAAATAAGAAAACTCCTTATCTATTTATCGATGCCCTAAACTGTGGTGGTGGCTGTTTGTATGGAACAGGTATAGAGAAAAAGAACGATGACAATGATGAAATATTCTGTGCTGTTCTCAGAATAAAGCAGCAGTCCAAGGAAGAAAAGAAAATAAAGACCAATCCTTGGAGCCAGCCTCTCACTCCAGAGAAGCGTCTTGAAGCTTTGAACAAACAGTTTGAAAAGCTTGACCTGAAAGATTTTATCCGTAAATACAGCGACAAGAGTTCGCTTTGCAAGTATAAGAAGCCTTCAGAAGCAGAGATCAACAGTATTTTCAACGAAATGATGAAGAATACCCCTGACAAGCGTGAAATCAACTGTAGTGGATGTGGCTACAACACTTGTCGGGATATGGCTACTGCTATTCTCAATGGAGACAATCATAAGCAGAACTGTGTACACTACACCAAGGATGTAATGCAGCGTGATGAAGCTGAAAACACCAGACTTATGGAAGAAATCCAGGCTAATAATGAGCATAAAATCGAGAGAAACAATATGCTCGCAACCAAGCTTAATACAAGCTTCAACAATATTGACGAACTAATACAGACTATCAAGATTGCCTCTAATCAGAACGCTGATGAAAGTGTTGCCATCACTGATTCCATGAATGATGTAAATGTTATCGCTGACGAGGTTAGTGAGTCGCTGGGACTGATTCAAAAATGCTTGGAGAATCTGTCTTCCAACAACGAAGATGTTATCGCTATCGCAAGCCAGACCAATCTGTTGGCCCTCAACGCTTCTATCGAAGCCGCAAGAGCAGGAGAAGCAGGAAAAGGCTTTGCTGTGGTTGCAGATGAGATTAAGAATCTGGCTGAGGACTCTCGACAGACTGCTGCAGATTCCAACCAGAATAATCAGGATATCAATGATTCCGTCAAAGAATTGTTGGATAAGGTAAAAGGACTATCAGAGATAGTAATCTCAGTAAAGAACAAATGCCAAAATCTGGCAGATACTTCACAGGATACATCTTCTTCTATAACAACTGTAATCGATAATATCGAAAACATGAGAGCTAACCTGGAGAAGATGCTTCAAACAGACATCACCGATGATGATTTAGAATAATATATATGATACGAGCCCTCTTACGAGGGCTCATTTTTATTTTTACATGGTGATAGCATAGCTGCTATCGTACATTTTCTTAAGCTGTTCCTTGGTATTATACTGCTCTCCAATACAGTACTCCTTGGACCAGCACATATAGTATGCAAACGGCAGTCGACTATTTTCCAGCATATCTATATCTGGCAGATACCCTACCTCCGCCAATGCAACGATTCTATTAGGGCTGGTTGCCTTAATCAGCTTCTTGTATTGCTTGGCGTAATCCGTTGCCTTGTATTTGTCCAAATATATATCTATTGAG
>JABUSV010000002.1 GCA_021442555.1 Pseudobutyrivibrio sp.
CAGGAGACAGATGACTATGCACTTAAATCTGAAGATTTACCACAGCTTTTTGATGAATATGATGCACTTTGTGCAGAGATGATGAGACGTCAGGGTACTGATGAGGATTTCAACTTCTTCCACTTTATGATTGATCTCGAGGGTGGACCTTGTGTTTACAAGAGATTGTCAGGTTGTGGCTCGGGCACTGAGTATGTATCAGTTACCCCTACTGGAGAGATTTATCCATGTCACCAGTTTGTTGGTAATACAGAGTTCATTTTAGGTGATGTATTTACTGGTATTAAGAATACTGAGCTTGTTAATGAGTTCAAGCACTGCAATGTATACGCAAAGGAAGCCTGCCGCAACTGCTTTGCAAGATTTTACTGCAGTGGTGGCTGTGCAGCAAACGCTTATAATTTTACAGGAAGCATTCTTGGAAACTATGAGATTGGCTGCGAGTTGCAAAAAAAACGTATTGAATGTGCAATTGCACTTAAGGTTCATGCTGCCGAGCTAGAGCAGGATTGATGCTAATCAAAGGGGATTGAACTTAAGACTGTGGCACACAATAATAGAAATGGAGAACAAAAGTATGAAACGTATGAAAAAGGGAGCGGGTTTTGCTTGGATTATTGTAGTCCTGGCTTGCCTAATTGGACTTGGCTACTATTCACTTATTGTAGTTAAGGACACAATCAACAAAGACGCAAACAGCTTAAAGCTTGGTCTTGATCTTAACGGCGGTGTTTCCATAACTTATGGCGCTGTAGGAGAGACTCCAAGTAACGAGCAGATGCAGGACACAATTACCAAGCTACAAAAGCGTATTGAAAATGACCTTGGTGAGGAGAGCTCAACAACAGAAGCTAACGTATATCAGGTAGGTTCTGACAGAATCACAGTTGAAATCCCAGGTGTATCTGATCCAAATGCTCTTCTTGAGGAACTGGGTGCTGAAGGTCAGTTATATTTCATTTCTGAATACAACGACGAAGGTCAGGCTAATTATTATGTTAACTATACTGCAGAGGGTATTCAGGGTACTCTTAATTTTACTATTGATGAGCTTATTGCCAATGGCTCAGTAATATGTGATGGTACACAGGTTGCCGGAGCAAAGGAAGGCACACAGACAGATAAGAGCACAGGCAAAGTAGAATACATTGTTTCACTTGATTTTGATCAGACAGCTACACAGGCTTTTGCAGATGCGACTACAAAGGCTGCTGCTGATGGTTCTACTATAGCAATCTATTATGATGGTGAATTTGTATCAGTTCCAACAGTTAAACAGGCTATTACTGGCGGAAGCTGCTACATCGATGGTATGGACAGCATGGAAGAGGCATCAAAGCTTGCTTCTTATATTCGTATCGGTGGTCTTGATGTAGAGCTTGAGGAATTAGAATCACAGGTAGTTGGTGCACAGCTTGGTTCTGACGCGCTTTCTACATCCCTTAAGGCCGGTGCTATTGGTCTTATAATCGTAATGATATTCCTTATGGTTGTTTACCTTTTCCCAGGCTTTATAGCATCAATTGCATTAACAATATACACAGCACTTCTTCTTGCAGTGCTTTCATTATTTGATATTACACTTACATTATCTGGTATTGCAGGTATGATTCTTTCAATCGGTATGGCTGTAGATGCCAATGTTATCATCTTTGCTCGTATTCGTGAGGAAATCAGAGCAGGACGTTCTGTTATATCTGCTATAGAGACAGGATTTGATAAGGCTCTTTCGGCTATTTTGGATGGAAATGTTACTACTCTTATTGCTGCAGCAGTACTTGGATTTATTGGTTCTGGTACAGTAAAAGGATTTGCAATCACTCTTGCAATCGGTGTTGTATTATCAATGTTTACAGCCCTTTTTGTAACAAGACTTCTTATGAACGCTTTCTACGCTGCAGGTGTTAGAAATGCAAAGCTTTATGGCAAGGCTAAGGAAGATAAAACATTCAACTTTATCAGCAAAAGAGGTGTATTCTTTACAATTTCATTAGTTGCCATTGCAGTAGGCTTTATCTCTATGGGTGTACATGCAGCACAGGGCACAGGCAGTCTTAACTATTCATTAGAGTTTGCAGGTGGTACATCGACAACTGTAGATATGGGCAAGGCATACACTATCGAAGAACTTGAAAGTCAGGTAAATCCTCAGATTGCTACAGTAATAGGTGATAAGAACATTCAGGCTACTACAGTTGATGCATCAAATCAGGTTATCTTTAAGACACGTCCACTTTCTCTAGATGAAAGAACTGCTCTTAATGATATGTTTGCATCAGAGTACGGCATTGAAGAGGATGCTATTACTTCACAGAGTATTGGTTCTACAATCTCAGGGGAGATGAGAACTCAGTCGATTATTGCAGTGTTGGTTGCAGCACTTTGCATGCTTTTATACATCAAAATCAGATTTAAGGATATTAAGTTTGCTGCAAGTGCCATTATTGCATTGCTTCACGACGTACTTGTAGTGCTTGCTCTTTATGCAGTAGCACGTATTTCTGTTGGTTCTGCATTTATAGCTTGTATGCTTACGGTTATTGGATACTCAGTAAATGATACAATCGTTATCTTTGACCGTATCCGTGAGAACTTTAACACTATTACAAAGGAGACTCCTGAGACACTTGCTGAGCTTGCAAATGTCAGCTTAAGTCAGACCTTGTCACGTAGTATTTCTACATCAATTACAACTGCAATCACTGTATTGATGCTCCTTATACTGGGTGTATCTACAATCAGAGAATTTGCACTTCCACTTCTTGCAGGTGTAATCGTAGGTACTTATTCTTCAATTTTCATCGCTACACAGCTGTGGTATGCAATGAAGGTAAAGGTTGCTTCTAAGAAGCAGTAAATCATTGTTAATTAATAAGGGACACTAATTATTTGATTTATAAGAAAGAGAGAGAAAAGAAATGTACACATTAGAGGATATCAAAGTTGTAGATCCTGAAATCGCAGATGTCATTGTAGAGGAGTTTGCTCGTCAGGCAGATCACATCGAGCTTATTGCTTCAGAGAACTGGGTAAGCCCAGCTGTTATGTCGGCTATGGGTTCGGTGCTTACCAACAAATATGCAGAAGGCTACCCAGGCAAGAGATATTATGGCGGATGCGAAGTAGTTGATAAGGCTGAGGAGCTTGCAAGAGAACGTGCTAAAGAGCTTTTTGGCTGTGAATATGTCAATGTTCAGCCTCATTCAGGTGCACAGGCTAACATGGCTGTTCAGTTTGCAGTTCTTAAGCCTGGCGACACAGTGATGGGTATGAACCTTGATCACGGCGGACACCTTACACATGGTTCACCAGCCAATTTCTCCGGTGTATATTTCAACATTGTCCCTTATGGAGTAAACGACGACGGCTTTATCGACTACGATGAGGTTGAGCGTATTGCATTGGAGTGCAAACCTAAGATGATTATTGCAGGTGCATCAGCATACTGCAGAGCAATCGATTTCAAGAGATTCAGAGAAATCGCGGACAAGGTTGATGCAGTTCTCTTTGTAGATATGGCACATATCGCAGGTCTTGTTGCTGCAGGACTTCATGAGAGCCCAATCCCTTATGCCGATATTGTTACAACAACTACACACAAGACCTTGAGAGGTCCTCGTGGTGGTATGATTATGGCTACAAATGCAGCTAATGAAAAGTACAATTTCAACAAGGCTGTATTCCCAGGTATTCAGGGTGGACCGCTTATGCATGTTATAGCTGGTAAGGCAGTATGCTACAAGGAAGCTTTACAGCCAGAGTTCAAGGAATATGCAGCTCAGATAATAAAGAATGCTCAGGCTCTTGCTACAGGACTTCAGAAGAGAGATATCAAGATTGTATCTGGTGGTACAGATAACCACCTTATGCTTGTTGATTTGACACCATACGATCTTACAGGTAAAGCTGTAGAAAAGCTTCTCGATGAGGCACATATTACAGCTAACAAGAATACAATTCCAAATGATCCAAAGTCGCCATTTGTTACTTCTGGTATTCGTCTTGGAACACCAGCTGCTACAACTCGTGGTCTTAAGGAAGATGACTTTGATCAGATTGCAGAAGCAATCGCAACAGTAATCAAGGAAGGCGAGGCAGGAGTACCAAAGGCTCGTGCAATCGTTGCAGAGATTACAAAGAAGTATCCATTAAAGGGAGAGTTCTAAAATGATTGATATTAAATTCTTACGTGAGAACCCAGATGCGGTTAAGGAAAACATCAAGAAAAAGTTTCAGGAGCACAAGCTTGAACTGGTAGATCAGGTTATTGAGCTTGATGACAAGAGACGTGCGTCTCAGCAGGAAGCTGATGACCTTAGAGCTAAGAAAAATCAGATTTCCAAGCAGATAGGTCAGCTCATGGCTCAGGGCAAAAAGGAAGAAGCTGAGGCTGTTAAGGCTGAGGTAGCTGCACTTAATGCCCGTCTAACAGAGCTTGAGCCTATTGAAAAAGAACTTGCTGACCAGGTTGAGCAGATTATGATGAAGATTCCTAACATCATCGATCCTTCTGTACCTATTGGCCCAGATGACAGCTGCAATGTAGAGATTCAGAAGTACGGTGAGCCTGTAGTTCCTGAGTTTGAGATACCATATCATACAGATATCATGGAGAGATTCAATGGTATAGATATGGATGCAGCAGGCAAGGTTGCAGGTAATGGATTCTATTACCTTATGGGTGATATAGCCCGTCTTCATTCTGCAGTTATTTCATATGCGAGAGACTTCATGATTGACAGAGGATTTACATATTGTATTCCACCTTTCATGATTAGATCAAACGTTGTTACAGGCGTTATGTCTTTCGAGGAGATGGATGCCATGATGTACAAGATTGAGGGTGAGGATTTATATCTCATCGGTACATCTGAACACTCTATGATAGGTAAGTTTATTGATACTGTTAATGAAGAGGCATCACTTCCATATACACTTACCAGCTACTCACCATGCTTCAGAAAAGAAAAAGGAGCTCATGGTATAGAGGAACGTGGTGTATACAGAATTCACCAGTTTGAGAAACAGGAAATGATTGTTGTATGTAAGCCAGAAGAATCTCCTAAGTATTACGATGTACTATGGCAGAATACAGTTGATTTGTTTAGAAGCCTTGATATTCCAGTACGTACATTGGAGTGCTGTTCTGGAGACCTGGCTGACCTTAAGGTTAAGTCATGTGACGTTGAAGCATGGTCACCTAGACAGCAGAAGTACTTTGAAGTAGGAAGTTGTTCAAACTTAGGAGATGCTCAGGCAAGACGTCTTAAGATTAGAGTTAAGGGTGAGAATGGAGACAAGTACTTCGCACACACACTTAACAACACAGTAGTTGCACCACCACGTATGCTTATCGCATTCTTGGAGAACAATCTTAGAGCAGACGGTTCGGTAGCAATTCCTGTGGCTCTTCAGCCATATATGGGTGGCAAGACAGAGCTTACACCTGTAAAATAGTAGATTTTGGGGAATCGAAAGACCAGGGTGGGTTAGAAAGAGAAAAGAATGATTCAAAATAGAGAAGATATAAGAAATATTGCAATTATTGCCCATGTAGACCATGGTAAAACTACTCTTGTTGATGAGCTTTTGAAGCAGTCAGGCGTATTTCGTTCTAATCAAGAGGTTGTAGAGCGTGTCATGGATAGTAATGATATCGAACGTGAACGTGGTATCACAATCCTTTCAAAGAACACTGCTGTATACTATAAGGACACCAAGATAAATATTATCGACACACCTGGTCATGCAGATTTTGGTGGCGAGGTTGAGCGTGTACTCAAGATGGTTAACGGCGTAGTGTTAGTAGTTGACGCTTTTGAAGGTGCGATGCCTCAGACAAAGTTCGTTCTTATGAAGGCTCTTGATCTTGATTTGCCTGTTATTGTATGTATCAACAAAATAGACAGACCAGAGGCAAGACCTGATGAAGTTATCGATGAAGTATTAGAGCTGTTTATGGATCTTGATGCTTCAGATGAGCAGCTTGACTGTCCATTTATTTACGCATCAGCAAAACAGGGATATGCAATGAAGAGCCTTGATGAAGAGCCTAAGGATATGACAGCTCTTTTTGAGACAATTATCGATTATATTCCTGCACCAAAGGGTGACCCAGAAGCACCTACCCAGGTACTCATTTCAACAATTGACTATAACGAATATGTGGGACGTATCGGTATCGGTAAGGTAGATAATGGTTCGATTAAGGTAAACCAGGAAGCAATCGTGGTTAATGCCCATGATGAGTCCAAAATGCAAAAGGTAAAGATTAGCAAGCTCTATGAGTTTGATGGCCTTGAGAAGGTGGATGTTGCAGAAGCTAAGATTGGCTCTATTGTAGCGATATCAGGTATAGCTGATATTCATATTGGAGATACAATCTGTGCAGTGGATGCGCCTAATCCTATTCCATTCCAGAAGATATCCGAGCCTACCATTGCAATGAATTTCATCGTAAACGATTCACCATTGGCAGGCAGGGAAGGTAAGTTTGTTACTTCAAGACATATCAGAGAACGTCTCTTTAAGGAGCTTAATACAGACGTATCTCTCAGAGTAGAAGAGACAGACTCACCTGACAGCTACAAGGTATCAGGTAGAGGAGAGCTTCACTTATCTGTTCTTATTGAGAATATGAGACGTGAAGGTTTTGAATTTGCAGTATCAAAGGCAGAAGTTCTCTATAAGGAAGATGAAAAAGGCCACAAGCTTGAGCCAATGGAGCGTGCTTATGTAGATGTTCCTGATGAGTTTACTGGCGCTGTAATCGAAAAGCTCTCACAACGTAAGGGTGAGCTACAGAATATGACTCCTATTACAGGTGGTTATACTCGTATAGAGTTTAAGATTCCTTCTCGTGGTCTTATCGGCTACAGAGGAGAATTTATGACAGATACCAAGGGAAATGGTATCATTAACACGATTTTCGATGGATATGAGCTCTACAAGGGCGATATATCATATAGAAAGCTTGGTTCTCTTATTGCATTTGAGGATGGTGAATCAGTTACATACGGATTATTCTCGGCGCAGGACAGAGGACAGCTCTTCATTGGACCTGGAGAAAAGGTATACTCAGGTATGGTAATCGGTCAGTGTTCCAGAAATGAAGATATCGAGCTTAATGTCTGCAAGAAGAAGCATCTGACTAATACAAGATCATCTTCGGCAGATGAGGCTTTAACACTTGTTCCACCAAGAATTCTCAGTCTTGAGCAGGCTCTTGATTTCATCGATGTAGATGAGCTTCTAGAGGTCACCCCAGAGAATCTTCGTATTAGAAAGAGAATCCTTGATCCAACACTTAGAAAGAGAGCTAACTTTAATAAAAACAATGGTTAAGATATTAATGCATGGCTGCAACGGCCATATGGGACAAACAATAACAGGAATTTGCGCAAAGGATGATACAGTAGAGATTGTTGCTGGTGTTGACAAATATAAGGGAATCGCCAATGACTATCCGGTATTTGACTCTGTTGACGAATGCAATGTTGATTATGATGTAATTATTGATTTTTCTAATGCGGCAGCTGTTGACGGGCTTTTGAATTATTGTAAGACCCATAAGAAACCTGTAGTACTTTGTACAACAGGGCTTTCCAATGAGCAGCTTGCGTTAGTAGATCAAGTTAAGAATAGTACAGCAGTACTTCGTTCTGCTAATATGTCTCTTGGTATAAATACACTGTTTGATTTATGTCAAAAAGCTACAAAGATTTTTGCTGAGGCTGGTTTTGATATTGAAATAGTAGAAAAGCATCACAACCAGAAATTAGATGCACCAAGTGGTACAGCTCTTGCGCTTGCCGATTCCATTAATGAGGCATTGAATGAGAAATACGACTACTGTTATAACCGCTCAGAGCGTAGAGAAAAGAGACCACATAATGAGATAGGAATATCTGCAGTTCGTGGAGGTACGATTGTTGGTGATCATGATGTCATCTTTGCTGGCGAGGATGAGGTTATTACCATATCACATACAGCGTATTCAAAGGGTGTATTTGGAAAGGGTGCAGTAGAAGCTGCAAAGTTTTTGGCAGGTAAGCCAGCAGGCTTATATGATATGAAGGCGGTTATTGAGGCTAAGTAATAGCATGTATATTCAGCTTAATTCACAGGTAATCTATTATGAGAGGACAGGCGAAGGTTCGCCTGTCATTCTTCTACACGGAAATAATGAGACTCATGAGATATTTGATGAGCTTATACCAAAGCTTAGTGATAAGCATTCAGTTTATGCTCTTGATATGAGGGGGCATGGGCTGAGCGCTACTCCTAAGGATTATCACTATAAAGATATGGCATCGGATGTTCTCAACATGATAGAGGCTTTGGAGATAAAAAAGCCTGCGTTGATTGGTTTTTCAGATGGAGCCATTGTCAGTCTGTTGTGCGCGATAGAACACAGCAATATGCTGTCCTCCGTAGTATGCTGTGGAGCCAATCTTTCTTTTGATGGAATAAAGTTCTCACAACAGCACGCAATCAAGAAAGAATATAGGAAAAATAATGATCCAAAAACTTTAATGATGATTAAAGAACCTGATATTCCGTTGGATTTACTGAAAAGAATCAGCGTGCCGGCTTTGATTGTAGCTGGTGAAGATGACTGCATAAAGGAACGAGAGACCAAGAGTATTGCAGCCAATATACCTGATAGCGAACTGATGATTTTGCCAAAAGAAGATCACTACAGCTATATCATTCACAGTGATAAAATGGCAGAACCTATAGAAACATTTCTAAAAAAATATTAGTTTTATATTAGAATTATTTTATAATACTAGGCAGTTGCAATTTAAATGCAGCTGCTTTTTTGTATGTTTAAGAATTTTTTGAAAAGAATAAAATATAGATTTTGAGAGGATTCACGAATCAATTACAATATATAGATCACTGATTTTTCTAACAATTATGGCTTAAAAGGTAGAATTATTGAATATATTGTGTTAAACTTTTGCTGAAAATGGGTAAACTATACCAAATATTGTGATTTGCAAGGAGCTGTCATGAGCAAAGCAGATGTGATTTTTAAAAACATGTGTCGTGACATTTTGGAAAATGGAACGGACACCAAGGATGAGCTGGTTCGACCTAAATGGGAAGACACAGGAGAGTTTGCATACACAATCAAACAGTTTGGTGTTGTGAACAGATATGACCTTAGGGAAGAATTTCCTGCTTTAACACTTAGAAAGACAGCATTGAAGTCCTGTATGGATGAAATACTATGGATATATCAGCGTAAGTCTAATAATATCCATGATTTAAAGCCTCATGTTTGGGACGAATGGGCAGATGAGAATGGTTCTATTGGCACAGCTTACGGATATGTGGTAGGGGAAAAGTTCATGTTCAAAGGGCAGGAGACTGATCAGATGGATTATGTCTTAAAGCAACTTAAGGAAACACCTTATTCCAGACGAATCATGACCAACCTGTATCAATTCCATGATTTGGCTACAGGCCACCTGGATCCATGTTGTTATTCTGCAACATATAATGTAACCAAAGATGACGCTACAGGAAAGCTGGTGCTTAACATGGTTCTTAATCAACGCTCCCAAGATGTGCTTGCGGCAAACAACTGGAATGTATGCCAGTATGCTATATTACTAATGATGGTGGCGCAGGTAAATGATATGATTCCAGGACAGTTGATACATGTTATAGCAGATGCGCATATATATGACAGACACGTTGATGCTATCAAGGAATTGTTGGGCAGAGAAGAATATCCTGCACCAAGGGTAAGATTGAACCCTGATATTAAGGATTTCTATGCGTTTACTACAGATGATCTAATAGTGGAGGATTATCAGGCAGGTGAACAAATCAAGAATATACCGATAGCGGTGTAGAGAAAAGTCTTTTGACTATATATTTTTTCGACGGAGGATGAAGCATGCATTTAATAGCGGCAGTTGACAAGAATTGGGCCATTGGCAAGGATAACAAGCTTTTAGTTAGTATTCCTGATGACATGAAGTTTTTCAGAGAGACTACAAAAGGTCACGTCGTCGTCATGGGCCGCAAGACGCTTGAAAGCTTTCCTAATGGATTGCCACTAAAGAACAGAACAAATATCGTGCTTACATCTGATAAGAGCTACAATGCTCATGGTGCCATTGTAGCATCTTCAGCAGAAGAATTAAAACAAGAATTAATAAAATATGATAGCGATGATATTTATGTCATCGGAGGGGCGAGTATATATAATCTTCTGGTGGATGAATGTGATGAGGCACATATAACATACATAGACTATGCGTATGATGCTGATACGTTTTTCCCTAACCTGGATAAAAGGGATAATTGGGTCATTGCTGAGGAATCAGAGGAACAGACCTATTATGACTTGGAGTTTTATTTTAGAAGGTACGTTAGAAAGTAGAAGATATGGATATTACAGGAAGAAAATTATTCGTTAAGGCCCTGAAGGAAGAAGGGGTTGACACTATTTTTGCCTACCCAGGCGGAATGATTACAGATATTGTTGATGAATTATATAAAACAGAAGGAATAAGAGTAGTATTAGGACGTCATGAGCAGGCTCTGGTTCATGAGGCAGAAGGATATGCTAAGGCTACAGGTAAGACGGCGGTTGTTCTTGTTACCTCAGGCCCTGGGGCAACTAATACAATTACAGGTATTGCAGATGCATACTATGACAGTGTACCTGTGGTAATTTTCACAGGACAAGTGCCACTTCACCTTATAGGAAATGACGCATTCCAAGAGGTGGACATTGTTGGAATGACAAGGTCAATCACAAAATATGGGGTGACTGTCAGAGACCGCAAGGATTTGGGCAAGCTTATTAAGATGGGATTTCAGATTGCATCAACAGGCAAGCCTGGTCCGGTGCTTATTGATATTCCAAAGGATATTCAGACTAAACCTGGTAATCCTGATTATCCTTCAAATGTAGACATCAGAGGCTATCATCCAAATGAGACAGTTCATATTGGACAGCTGAAAAAGGCTTATAGATTGTTAAAGAGTGCTAAAAGACCGCTTATTTTGGCCGGTGGTGGAATACATACTGCTAAGGCAGAGGGAAAGCTGCAGGAATTTGCAGAAAAGATGAATATTCCTGTAGTCACTACCATTATGGGTAAGGGCTGTATGCCTGTAGATAGCCCTATGTACGTGGGCAACTGCGGTATGCACGGCAGATATGCAGCTAACAAAGCTGTTGGGGAATGTGATGTATTGTTCTCCATAGGTACAAGGTTTAATGACCGTATTACCGGAGATCTTAATGAATTTGCGCCAAAGGCGAAGATAGTACATGTGGATATTGCATCTGCTTCTATTTCACGTAATGTGGTTGTAGATGTTCCTGTTACGGCTGATGCCTCCATCGCCCTGGAGAGACTGGTAGAGTATGCAGAACCAATGGAAACATCTGCATGGAGAGACAAGATATCAGGCTGGGAAAAGGAGCACCCTCTTACCATGCCAAAATCAAAGGCAGGAATCTGTCCGCAGCTTATTTGTGAAGGAATAAATCAGGTGTTTGCTGATGCTAACATTGTTACAGATGTTGGACAGCATCAAATGTGGGCAACTCAGTTTATAGATTTACATAAAGGTCAGAAAATGATTACTTCTGGTGGACTTGGAACCATGGGATTTGGATTTCCTGCGGCTTTGGGTGCAAAAATAGGTTGTCCCGAAAAGCCGGTTGTATGTGTCACAGGTGATGGCGGTTTTCAGATGAATATGCAGGAGATGGCAACAGCCATGACAGAACAGATTCCTGTAGTGATTTGTCTATTTAATAACACATATCTTGGCATGGTTAGACAGATGCAGAATCTTTTCTATGGAAAAAGATATGAGATAACCAATCTCTCAGCAGAGGATGGAAACTATTATCCTGATTTTATGAAGTGGGCTGATAGCTATAATATCAAGGCAATCAGGGTAGAAAAAGAGGAAGATATAATAGCAGCCCTTGAGGAAGCTCGCAGCAATACCAATGGACCTACTTTGGTGGAATTTATTGTATCTCCAGAGGAACTGGTGCTTCCTATGGTAAAGAGCGGAACGGCTTTGGGTGATATGATCCTAAAGAGGAATTGACGCGAAGCGTCAAAGACGAAACTTCGAGGGAGCGACAAAGTCGCGAGATCGCTTGTGTAAAGAGGAATTGACGCGAAGCGTCAAAGAC
>JABUSV010000180.1 GCA_021442555.1 Pseudobutyrivibrio sp.
AGTGCTAATTCATACTTGTTCATGCTTTTCTACCTCCTTTTGGTCTAGGGCCCTCTCTTATATAGAAAGAGCAAGGATATAATTGTTTTATACCACGAATTAGAATACTAACACGGCGATAGCCTTTTTGCAAGCTTTTTTTCGATATTTACTGAATAAATGGCAACATATTTGCTATAAACCCACATGCAGTTCCTATTATCATTCCTACAAGAATTTCCGGAACGGTATGACCCATCTTTTCTCTTAGCACTCGCTCAATAAGAGGTTCTTTTCCTTCATCCTCTCTTTCTCTGTTGAGATTGTTAAGAGCCCGTCCCTGTCTTTGAGTCTCCAATCTTACACCAGCTGCATCATAAATGACTATCACAGCAAGAAAGAATGCGAAAACAAACTCTGAAGAGCTTGGTCCATAGTTTGTGGTTGCAGATACCAAAAGTCCCATAACAGTGGCCGAATGTGAGCTTGGCATTCCACCACTTCCTGTTAATCTGTCTGGATTAAAGCCATTTTTTATGGTATCCAATATAATCTTTAATAACTGTGCGAAAAACCAGCCTGCTGCTGGTGCCAAAAACAACTTGTTTGTAAAAACCTCTAAAAAAAACTGTCCCATAGTACTTTTATAAAAGAGCCTGATATATATCTCTTTTACTTACTCCTCTATCCTTTGCAACTGCCTTCATTGCTTCTTTTTTTTCCATTCCCTGATCTATGTACTGCTGCAAATGGGTCTCTATGGATATATTATCCCACTGCGCAATCTTTTCACTTTCAACCTGTTCTTTGGATTTTCCGGCAATTATTAGAACATACTCCCCTTTTGGCTCCTTTGTCGTGTATATATCAAGAGCCTGAGCTATTGTAACCTTCTCTTTTTCCTCGTGCTTTTTGGTAAGCTCCCTGCACAAAGTGATATCCCTATCCCCTAATACTTCATATAACTCTTGTAGGGTATCTACCAAGTGATGTGGCGCCTCATAAATAATAATAGTTCTTGTTTCAAGAGCTATCTCATCCAACACCCGTCGTCTTTCTTTTTTATCCTTGGGCAAAAAAGCTTCAAATGAAAACCGTCTACATGCTTGTCCAGACATTGTTATGGCTGTAATACAAGCTGCTGCTCCTGGCAAAGATGTAACCTCAATTCCTTCTTCATAGCACATCTTTACAAGCTCTTCTCCTGGATCAGATATGCCAGGAGTTCCTGCATCTGTAATTAATGCAATGTTTTGGCCTTCCTTAAGCTTGTTTATAAGAGTAACCGCCTTGTCTACCTTATTAAACTCATGGTAACTGGTCATTGGCGTATTAATCTCAAAATAATTCAATAACTTTATGGAATTACGTGTGTCCTCAGCTGCAATCAAATCAACTTCCTTTAGCGTTCTTAGAACCCTAAAAGTAATATCTTCCAGATTGCCTATTGGAGTAGCACACAAATATAGTGTTCCTGACATCTTAGTACCCGTATATATCATATATTTCTGGGGTATAATTTCCCACAGACTCATAAACTATCAGAGGACTTTCAACGGTAAGCTGAGGTCCGCCGCCCTTTACTCCTTCTATAAGGACCATATTAGGCTCTTTGTTTACAAAAGGATATACCAGACGCATTCGCTTTGGTTCCAGTTTATACTGCTGCATCTTAGAAATAATCTCCACCAGACGAAATGGTCTGTGAACCATATAAAAATGTCCTCCCTGTTTGAGACATCTGGAAGCTTCTCTGATTACATCATCAAGACTACAAAGCACTTCGTGCCTTGCAATTGCCTTGGAATCATTGGGATTCTTTAGTCCATGATTATCCAACATATATGGAGGATTACTGGTGACAACATCCATAGTGTTTGGACCAAAAATCTTAGATGCTTCTTTTATATCGCCCGCCATAATATCTATCTTTTCAGATAAATCATTCATGGCAACAGATCTCATTGCCATATCAACACTGTCTTCTTGTATTTCCAGTGCATAAAAATGCTTTGCTTTGGTCTTGGCCTCCATAAGAATAGGTATCACTCCTGTTCCTGTACCAAGGTCTAAACAGACATCATCTTTTTTTGCCCTGGCAAAATCTGAAAGCAAGACAGCATCCATGCCAAAGCAGAACTTGTCAGGATGCTGAAGTATTGTATATCCATTTCTATTTAGTTCATCTATACGCTCCCCGTCTTTAATGAACTCGTTCATTAATTGTTATCCTCAAGCTCTTTAAGCTCCTTTTCCTCTTCCTTAGAGACTTGAATCTTACGCTTGCGAGGTTTGAACTTAAGCTGATCTACAGAATAATCTCTGGCTTCCTTTGTGTCGCCCTCTTCTATGATTACCCTAACCATCTGACGGAGAACATTAACTGACTGCACAGTACCCTTGATTCCCTCTGGTGTTGTTACAAAGTCATTAACACCAGGTAGTCTGCTGTTAAGATATTCATAAGTTTCCTGCTCATTTTTAAGACAACACATAAGTCTGCCACACAATCCAGATATCTTAGTAGGATTAAGTGAAAGATTCTGTTCCTTGGCCATCTTAATAGATACAGGAACAAAATCTGCAAGATAACTCTTACAACAAAGCTCTCTTCCACAGATACCTATGCCACCCATAAGCTTGGTCTCATCTCTGACACCAATCTGACGTAATTCAATACGCGTATGAAAAACAGCCGCAAGATCTTTTACGAGCTCTCTGAAATCAATACGTCCATCTGCTGTAAAATAGAAAATAAGCTTATTATTATCAAATGTATACTCAGCACCTACCAGCTTCATCTCCAGCTCACGCTTTTGAATCTTCTCATTGCAGATAGAAAACGCTTCTTTTTCCTTTTCAAGGTTCTTTTTGGCTTTTGCCACATCATCCTCTGTAGCCTTACGAATAATCTTTTTAATAGGGCCTGGTACTTCATCATCTGAGATCTCTTTATCAACAAGAAGAACCGTTCCTATCTCCACGCCTCTGACTGTCTCAACTATTACCTGGTCTTCACGCTTTAGCTGGATTCCTGCCGGGTCAAAATAATATACCTTACCGCCTCCTCTAAAACGTACACCTATAACCTTTATCATCTAGTATTCTCCTTAATCGAATGTATTAATTCTTCAATCGTTAACTCATAGTTAACATTAGCTTTTATTTTCTTTTTGGCATCTTCTATGTCTGCCATAATATTGTTAAGCCCTTGATAGCTTATATCCAAAGCCTGACTTTTTACTTCATAGCTGTCTTCAGAAAACATAATAGACATTTCCTGACCAGTCGCTTTATATAATAACACATCTTTGTACCAAAGGGTGAGTAAATCAAGGTATTTGTCAATGGATGACTTATACTCTTTTATAGTTTTAACCGATTCTGATATCTCATATTCATTTTCACGAGATATCTTTTTAACTGTGGTAAGAACTTCCGCTTTAAGCTCATTAAAAGCTTCATCTGATACAAGCTTTATTGCCTTTCCAATGTTACCCTGTGCAAAGGAAGCAACTATATGTGCCTGATAGTCAACAATCGACATTTTTTTCATAAGAAAATCGACTATCACATCCTTTGGAACAGGCTTAGTCTCTATAGTTACGCATCTTGACAATATTGTTTGCAGAAAACTGTTGTGATTAGATGTCAGTAAAATGATAACAGCATATTCTGGTGGCTCTTCAATGGTCTTCAGCATCGCATTTTGAGCCTGAGTATTCATTTTTTCTGCTTCATCTACTATGTATACCTTATATTTACTGCTATATGGCTTAAGTACGATATCATTATTGATCCTGTCTCTGATTACGTTTACCCCAAGTTCTCGTTTCTTTTCGTGGGTTTTGTCGTCCTCTTCACGTTCCACATATATAATATCCGGATTGTTTCGACTTGCACTTTGCTTACAGCTGTGACACTGTCCACATCCATCGTCATTGGTATGCTCTTCACATAAAAGCATAGCTGCGAATGCCTCTGCAAGCATCATTTTTCCACTATCCTCTTCTCCGCTGATAATATAAGCATGGGATATTTTGTTATTTATTATTGCGCTTTTTAATAGGGACTTTGCTTCTTGCTGCCCCACAATATCACTAAAACTCATCTGTTCCTCTTATGTTAAGATATCCAGCAATAATCCTCTTATCTCATCTATTCTGTTGAGGATATCTATATGATTACGCTCATCTGCCACCAGAGCCTGTGCCAGCTCATCAAGCTTTTCATCTACAAGCTTTACCATGCCATATACTCTGTGTCTACCTCGTCTGTCTAAAAAGTTCTCACGGGAGAACTTATGGGATCTGTTAACAACCTCATTCATGAATTCCTTGATCAAGCCTCTGTAGCGCTTCATATCTCTTACATCCATATGCTCAGATAACAGCTTTCCCTGAGTGGAGATATCATTCATTAGAGCCTCAAGCTTTGCCATCAGCTCTTTATCTTCTATTGCACTTGCTAGTGTAAACTTGAAGGTATCATCTGTGGGCTTGACTGGTGCTGTTGTTTCAGTAGGTGCTGCCTGCATAACTTCATTAATTCTAAGATCCATATACTACCCCTTAATAAATTCTGCTATCCTGTCCGTAGTATCTAGTCTGTCCTCATCATTATTGAAAATATTATATATTCCAGCTTCTGCAAGCTTTTCCCTGGAAAAATCCATGCTGTCTGCCAGATATCTGCGACACATTTCCTCATACTTTGGTTCGGCCTGTTTTTTTTCTCTCTTTAACGCACGCTCCAGTCGTACACCATCGTCCACCTCGATATATATAGGACAAACCTTTTCCTTACCATAGTAATCTCTTAGCTTTGTGTAGCTTTCCACAGTGGCAATAATCAAATAATCTCTGTTTTCTAAATCTACTTGTCCATCATCAACTGTAAAATAAAACCAAGGGCCATAGATTGTATTGTAACATCTAATCTCTATGACCTTTCCAGCCTCAATAAGTCTGTCCTTCTCTTGAATATCAACGAAATTATATTCTTCTCCCGCTGTTTCCTTTGATCTTATAGGTCTTGTGGTATACGACACTATTTTGTTAAGCTGTAAATCTTCACGTTCTAATAAAAGCTTGTAAATAGTATCCTTTCCAGTTGAACTTTTCCCAATGATGCAATATATCTTTCCCATATGTATTCCCAAAATCAAATATTTAGCTAAAAGTATAATTCATGCTATTATTATCTGCAACGAGGACGCATCCATCATGTATCCCCGTAATATTAAGATTTAGCTTTTGTGCTCTATCAATTATATCGATAATATCGTCTGTTATTTCTTCTCCAGGCATTACAATTGGACTTCCTGGAGGATATATACATATATCCTCTGCAGCCTCTTTCCCTGCTGCATCACATAGTTTGACTTTTCTTGTGTCATTATTTCGCGCTTTAGACATAGATTCTATTAATTTTATGTCTTTTGGCTCAAAACACGACATACTTTCTGTCCGTATTTTTGTGCCACTAATGTTATATAAAGCTTCGATTAATCTGTCAAAACCATCTTTTGTATCTGATATGCTTGTCATACAAAGCACATAATATGCTCCAGCCATCTCTGTCTCTATACGATATTTTTCTCGTAAGACGTCTGCAAGTTGGGGGCCTGTCATAAACCCATTTGTATGAATTACTATCTTTCCCTTGTCTTTTGTTTTAGATGGTTTCTCTACTGACAAGGTCTTTAGCTTGTTACACTTTTCATAGAATTCATTTAGCAGGCTGTCATATTCTTCCATCAGCTTTCTTCCACTTTTTTCCATAATATCCATACAGCTTGAAATGGAATCCATTAAAACATAAGATGGTGAACTTGTCTCGAATATATCTAATGCTTTTTGAATATTGTCTGGTGCTATTCTATTACTACAGACATGAATCACTGCTGTTTGAGTAAGAGCTGGCAATGTCTTATGTAGACTCATTACAACAATATCTGCCCCCTGAGTCACAGGATTTTTATCCTTAACAAATCCCAAATGTGCCCCATGTGCACAATCCACTATCAATATGCTTCCATTTTCATGACATATATCGGCAATAGTTCTGATATCTGCTATATTACCTTCATATGTAGGGCTGGTAATAACTACTGTTTTAACACATTCATTTTCTTTAAGTGCGTTTTGTACTTCCTCCGGGGTGACTGCCTCATATATTCCATTATCATTTAGTTTTGGAAAAATATATGATACGTTCTGATGTGCTAACATAGCGCCATGATAGACACTTTTATGGCTGTTTCTTTGTATTAATATATTTTCATTATCCTTAGTGCACGCATATATTGCAGCAAGATTTCCAGTTGTAGAACCGCCAACTAATATATAGGATTCTTTTGCTCCGTACAATCTTGCAACCCTGTTTTTTTCCAACAGCAACACTTCCTTTGGATTGTGAAGATTATCCACTCCCTCCACCTCTGTCATGTCCAAAAGATAGGGGTTAGCCGATTCATATCTCATATTTCTCTTATGACCTGGCATATGAAATGGATATATATCCTTTTCCTTATATTCTGTTAGGCGTTCATGTAAATATTGACTCTCTTCTTTCATTTTCTAATAATAATCTATATAATGAATAAATAACTTGGAGGAATAACAATGAGCTATTCTCTTGTAATATTATGCGGCGGTGACAGCTCTCGAATGGGCACTGATAAGGCATTGTTGCCATTCACAGACAAATGTCTTGTAGAATATATTGTCAGCAAATTCTCGCCATATTTTGATAAAATATATCTATCTGTAAATCAAAGAGGCGATTATACAAATCTGGGACTTGATATTATTGAAATTCCCGATATTTATAACAACGCAGGTCCTTTTGGAGCCATATTATCAAGCCTTGCCATGATTTCCGATGACTTCGCTTTTTTTATGTCGGTAGACATCCCTTTTCTTGATCCAAAAGTTGCTGTCTATTTAATGGAACAATCTATAGGATACGATTTTTGCTCTCTCAATTTTACTGATGATATTAACGAAACGACGTGTGCTGTATATAATAAGACCTGCATAGCAGATTTAGCCAAATGTCTTTTATCTCGCAAATACACCTGGAATGACTTTTATTCCAAGCGCTCTATAAAGCTAATAGAGATAGATGAATTAGAGTCAATTTCTGAATTATCTCCTTTACAGCTTTTTTACAGTATCAAAGATCGAGATTCTTACTATATGGCTTTATTTGCTGCTCTCAAGGGGAACTTTATTTAGTCTAAAAAGCGTTTTAATTGAGGCATCCAATCCCCTAGGAATATGGTGTTTTGAATTATACTTTCCACGATAGGATTTACAAAGCTGTAAAAACAGATTACCACGTCTGACCATTCTGGCTCAGACGTCTTTTTTTGCCTTAAAACTACCTTCCACTTTTTTTTCATATATGTATAGTCTTTGTAACCCTTTATAGTGTTTAGGCGCTTAAGTAACGCACTTCTGTCCATATCACTGTATGTTATCCCAAGAGTTTCTCTTACTTTTCTTCCGTTAATAGGATATGTAGATAATATCTCATATACTTCATAGTATCTTTCTGTCTCATTTATCAACTCGAGTTTATCTATAATTTCTGTAATATGATCACAAATAATCTGCTCCTTAGGGTATGACTTACATGATACTATCATATCCTCTTCCAAGGACATTCTAATAGTAGATAAATCAAAACTAATTCTTTCTGTGGTGTGACTGCGAATGTAAATTACAACAGGCACATACATTTCATCGACTGTAATGGATAATCTTATACCATAGTCTTCCACTGTACCTTCTATATTATCAAAACAGTTAAGACCTTTTGATGTCAGCATTTTCAGAACATCTCTCAGATACAACACCTGATATTTGCAGTCCAAATCTCCACAATACTGATAATACAGATTTCGTTTTTCACTAGTTGCATAAACTTTAATATCAAAATCTTCTGCGTTACATAGCCAAAGTTCAGACGACTGGTCTTCTGTTGATAGTATACTAATCAGATTTTCACAGACACAGCCTGCCAATAGATTAGCAAATGGAATATTATATTCTTCTGCCTTTGCGGCAATTATTTTTTTAGTAATCATTACAGCCAAACACCTATCATACTTTGAACTTTTTTGAGAACCTTTCTTTCCTTGGCATATTCCATAAGCAAAGCCACATCTTTTTCTTCGTCCATGATATAGCTTAAAACTCCCTGCTTAAAGTCATTTCTATCCATTTTTTCCTGATATTTCATAACGTCGCAGATTAGTCTTTCTTTGGTGTATACCTTTATTGATCCTCCTGCAAAATCTACTTGCTGGACACCAAGTTCAAGTACCTCTGGCTCACTATAATATGGAGTTACAATTGGATAATCTATCTTAAACCTTGATTTTGAAGTATTCTTACTAATTGCTACACTCCAGTTATAAGGTCTGTTCTTGAGATATCCATGAACATATAATCCGGATTCCATGGTAAGAATTCCGTCTGGGAACATTTTTAGTATCCATTGTTCCTCCGAGCATTCATAGTATTTTGTCGTATAGTAGCCACTCTTTACTCTTATTAGACTGCCTTCCTCTACAAACTTTAATACTCTCCTATAGTCAATCCCCAATTCTTCTATATCAGAAGTCTTGATTAGTCCTGCGTTCTTTTCAACTAACTCATGGATTTGTTCCAGTTGGAACTGTTTCTTTTCATCTCGAGACATAGACAATATCATTTTTTCCACTCCTAAATCTTTTGCGAGGTAATTATTGTATTAATTATGTCATTTCTTATTCTTGGTGTCAAATTTCATGTTCGCGACGATTATTGTCTTGAAAGTATATATTTTCTGTCGTATATTTAGATTAATACAACACATATTGTCTTATGGGAGGTTTTTATGTCAGATATTGAAACAAACTCTTCAAGATCCAATCCTTCGCGTGCCAAATGTGAGGAAATAATACGAAGAATTCTTATGACTGAAGTGCTTGAAAAAGGCACAAACGAGCATTTTAAAACTGCTGCAGACTTTTTGAAATACTTTCAGTCCCTTTATCCAGCCAGTGATAGTCTTACTAAACAGGTTCAAAGAGCTGTAAAAGCTCTTAATATGCCAAAAGACGAAAGAGGCTATTATATTATTAACAAGACTGCCGCCCAGCTTGATCAGGATAAAGAGCTTTCATTTATTCTGAAAAAAACATCTTCCAGGGTTGTAGACTTGTCTGATTATGAGACTCTTTTTCTTAAAGTTGAGCCAGCATATAAGGAGTATCTTTTTCAATTACTCAGTGAATCTGAATCTCTCAAAGATAAAGTGATTACTATGATTAATTCATCTAGTGGAATTATATTTTACACTTCCAATAAACAACAACTGGAAGTTTTGTTAAATAGCCTGATAAATAGATAAATAGTCTGCAAATATAGCTCGATTTTTTTGCTGTCTGTATGTATACAAAAAGGACAATGTAGTAAATTTACATTGTCCTTTTATTTTACAATATGTCTTTTTCTTGTCTTCTATCGCCTTCTACGTCGTTTTCGGCTGTAATTTTGTCTGATTTTGGTAAAGTTAGTTCTAACTCTTCTTTTATTAGCCTTTGCTCTATGTCTTAGCTTAAAAATATCTTTAAGTTTTGAGTTAATAAATATAATAAGTACTACTACTGCAATTAAGATAACCGATCCTATAAGTATTCTTTTGGTATCAATAGTAATATATTCTATTCCCTTACCACCTTCTGACACTGGAAGGTTATCAAATGGATATATTTCTCCTCTGTTTGCCTTATCAAAAATCAAATCTGCGTATCCAACATCTTTCCCCGCATAACTATATATGATACGTCCTACCACTGAAGGATTATTAGGATCACTATAGCCTACAACTTTTGATGTTGCATCTGATAAGCTAGCAGTCTTTGGCAACACAACAGTTGCATTTTCATCTATTTTTATTAAATCAATATTATCTGATAAGGTTCCTGTAACATTTAAATCTGTATCTGATATTGATACCTCGTCAGCGATTTTTGTTACTGCAAAGTTATCAAAACAATAATCAAATAAAGCTATCGTATCCAGATATATCCACTCATTCTTGTCTGCATGCATTACCACGCAAACCAACGTCATGCCGTCCTTTTTTGCATATGTTACCAACGTACTCTTGGCATCATCTGTATATCCTGTCTTTCCACCTAAACAATACTCATAGAGATACTTATTTGTTCTGTAAAAATGAAGCATGTTATGGTGATTATTTAGATATGTAATGTCATTAGGATGCTTGTTCGTAGGCGGAATACTATACGTCTTGGTACCAACAATCTCCTGAAACTTAGGTATCCTGTACGCAGCCTGAGCAATCAGAGCCATATCATGACATGTTGTGTAATGCTCTTTATCTGGAAGACCACTGGGATTACAAAAATGTGTGTTAGTACATCCCAGTTCCTTAGCACGTTGATTCATCATATCTACAAAAGTATCTACATCACCTGCTATATATTCTCCAAGTGCCCATGCACATTCATTGGCAGACTCCAGCATTAAGCCATACAAGGTCTGCTCCACGGTCATCTTTTCTCCCTCGTCTCTGCTTATACTCGAGCTTCCTTTTTCAAGAACATATACCGCATCGTGAGAAAATGTAACTATATCATCAAGATTATCGCAGTTTTCCAAAGTAAGCATCGCTGTCATAACCTTGGTAATAGAAGCCGGATAGTTTACTTCATCTGCATTTAATGCATATAAAATAGTTCCTGTCTCTTCCTCCATTACAATAGCATAATCGCCATTAACAGAAGCGTCTGTTGGCCAGTATTGTGTTGCATTTGTAGTAATTGTATTAGCGAAAAAGGTACTAATCGTTACCATACCTGTTATTGCTAACGTAAATATCTTATAGATTTTTTTCATGAATATATCCTTTGCACATAAGTAACTTCAGTATAACTAATCCATATTATTACACGCAACACCAATCTTTTGTTTTTGTTCAAAATCATGTAATATGTATTGAAAAGAAAGGATGTACTATGAGACTAAGAAATATTCCAGGAGCTGATGATGTTATATCAAACAGCTCATATTGTATTAATGCGCCCAAAAACACCAAAGGTGAATGGGCAAAATCTATTTTTTCAAATCACAATCCCATACATATTGAAATAGGAATGGGTAAGGGCAAGTTTATCACTACTCTGGCTCGCAATAATCCTGATATCAACTACATTGGAATAGAACGCTATACCAGTGTATTGCTAAGAGCTGTGCAAAAGGTTGAAGAAGATGATATTCCAAATCTTAGATTTGTATGCTTTGATGCCGCTGAAATAGAAGAGATTTTTTCAGCAAATGAAGTGGATCAGATCTATCTCAACTTCTCTGATCCTTGGCCAAAGGATAGACATGCAAAAAGAAGACTTACCTCCTCTAGCTTTCTAGATCGCTACGATAAGATTCTTAAAACTGACGGTCGAATTGAATTTAAGACTGATAACAAGGATTTATTCGACTTCTCATTAGAGGAAATTAAAAATACCAAACCTTGGCATATAGATGATTATACATATGACCTTCATAATAATGATAAAATGAATGAGGGAAATGTTATGACAGAATACGAAGAAAAATTCTCTAGTATTGGTAATCCTATATGTAAGGTAGTGTTTTCCAGATAAACATCTCACTACTACCTATGTGTAAGACTAACACAATTTGACAAAAAGATATGCAGGTTCATTTTACAAAACTTCTGTATCATGTAACCTGCATTTTTGTTGATTCTATATACTTTTATATAAAAGAAAAAAGCACCAACCCCGAAGCTCCTGCGTCCTCAAAATCGGTACTTTGTAAGTGCGCGACCAGGGGTTCGAACCCTGG
>JABUSV010000240.1 GCA_021442555.1 Pseudobutyrivibrio sp.
GCAAAAATTCGACGTCGTGTCTCAGATTTTGCTAATCTCGCCGTCCGTGGCGAGATTGCTCCTTTTTGCTCCATGAACACACGTAAGCAATCTTACGACCTCGACGAAAATCCACACCTAAGACTCCTTAAGTATCTTGAAGCATATAAAAAATCAAATCCAGTGCGTATAGAACGAACAATTGAAGCAGGATGTCCCGCGTTTAAAGAACACAAGAGAATAAAAAAAGACACTCTCCACTCTAGTAACACTGGAAGCTGTGAGCTTAGCAAGTGGAAGACGGCTTCTGCGGTGTACCAGGTGGGGAGTGTCTGTAAGGTCTGTGTGTAGTTGAGGTGGGTTAGGCTGGGTAATCTCCTGTGCAGATTTCGGCTGCAGGCCCAGTCATGAAAAGGTGGTTGGTGGTGCGGTCGTAGCGAATGGTCAGGTCGCCTCCAAGGAGGTGGACAAGAACCTGGTCCTCGGTCTTGTTGTTGAGGATGCATGCCATTACGGCGCCGCAGGCGCCTGTGCCGCAGGCTAAGGTTTCGCCGCTGCCACGTTCCCATACTCGAAAGTCGATGGTGTTGCGGTCGATGACATGAATAAACTCAGTGTTGGTGCGATTAGGGTAGATTGGATTGTTTTCAAAGCCTGGTCCGATTTTTTCCAGGTCTAGGCTGTGTACGTCATCTACAAATACGACACAGTGTGGGTTGCCTGTAGATACAGCAGTGATGCGAACAGTATCTCCGTTGACCTCCACTGGTACGTCTATCATAGTGTCACCATCGTAGATAACTGGTATCTTAGAAGGTGTTAGGATTGGTTCGCCCATGTCTACTGTAGCTTTGGCTACTTTGCCATCGTCGCCAAGGATGACGTCGATGTATTTGATGCCTGAAAGGGTCTCGAGGCTGATTCGAGTCTTGTCTGTCATGCCATGATCATAGACGTATTTGGCAATGCAACGGGTTCCGTTTCCACACATCATGCCTTCAGAGCCATCGGCGTTGAACATACGCATTTTAAAGTCTGCTACCTCTGATGGGCAGATAAGAATAAGACCGTCGCTTCCTATTCCGAAATGTCTGTCGGATATGCGAATGGATAACTCGCTTGCGTTTTCTACGGTCTCCTCAAAACAGTTCACATATATATAATCGTTTCCGATACCATGCATTTTGGTAAATTTCATGTATACTCCTCCTTATCAAAAACTAACTCATTATATCACGTTGTGGTATAATATTAAATATTTTGGACCTCGGTGAGGGGATGGAGGTATATGAATGAAGCTAAAAAAGCTTATTGAAAGATTAGATTACACAATATTAACAGGCGATGCAGATATAGAAGTAAACGCTCTTCTTATGGATTCCCGTAAGGTAACTGATGGCGATGTGTTTGTATGTATCACTGGTGCTATAAGGGATGCACATGATTTTTTAGATGATGTGTGCTTAAAAGGAGCGGCTGCAGTTATCGTAGAAAAGAACGTAGATCTGACCAAAGCAGGTGAACTGGGAGTGTGCGTTATCAGAGTTGCCAGCACAAGATACGCCTTGGCATGTATGGCGGCTGCTTACTATGGTTATCCTGCAGAAAAGCTTAAGACTATAGGTATTACAGGCACAAAGGGTAAGACTACTACCACATATATGGTAAGGTCAGTGTTGGAGGGCGTTGGTATCAAGTGTGGTCTTATTGGAACGATTGAGACTATCATTGGTGATGGTACAACTATTCCTTCAGAGAATACTACACCTGAATCGCTTCTGGTACAGGAGTATTTTGCCCGAATGGTGGAATCAGGATGCCAGGCGGTGGTAATGGAGGTGTCTTCACAGGGGCTTATGATGGATAGAGTGGCAGGATTTACCTTTGATTTTGGTGTGTTTACCAATCTCTCGGCAGACCATATCGGCCCTAATGAGCATAAAGATTTTGATGATTATGTTTCATGCAAGGCCAAACTGTTTAATAACTGCAGGCATGGAATCTTTAATGTAGACGATGAGCATGTAAATGATATGCTTTCCAAGGCATCTTGCGATATAGAGACTTTTGGCGTAAAAAACATGTGCAAGGCAAATGAGTCGCTGATAACAAAAGTATTATCAAAGCTTGAAGCAGATGATGTAAAGCTGTTTACCAAACCTGGTGTATTGGGAGTATCCTACAATGTGTCTGGTAAGATAGATATGCCTGTGGAGATATGTGTTCCGGGTGATTTTTCAGTATACAATTCTCTGGCAGCCATGGCTATCTGTTTACATTTTACCAATGATAAGGCTGCTATTGAGGGTGCCTTGGCGAATATCAGAGTCAAGGGTCGTGTGGAGATAGTACCTGTAAAGGAAGACTACACGCTGATGATTGATTATGCGCATAATGCTATGAGTCTTGAGAGTTTGCTCAAGTCCCTGGAAAAATATGAGCACAACCGCATCATTACACTGTTTGGTTGTGGTGGAAACAGAGACCGAAACAGACGTTTTGAGATGGGAGAGATATCTTCACGAATGTCAGATCTTACGGTTGTTACATCAGACAATCCAAGAGATGAGGAGCCGATGGCTATTATCGAGGATATTATTACAGGCGTTAAGAAGGCAGATGGAGAATATGTAACTATCCCTGACCGTAAGGAAGCTATTAAGTATGCCATAGAAATTGGTCAAAAGGGCGATATTATCGTACTTGCTGGTAAGGGCCATGAGGATTACCAGATAATCAAGGGCACTAAGTATCACATGGATGAGAGAGAGCTTATTGCCGAAATAAAAGAAGAACTAAGATTATAATTTAGGCAGGCAACATGACAAAAAAGAACAATCTGAAAAGAATGATAACTTATTACAGCAAATATAAGACGGTGTTCTGGCTGGATTTGCTGTTTGCAGCGCTGTCGGCTGCGGTGGTGCTGGTGATACCACTGGTTGTGCGATATGTGACATCTACACTGGTCTATTTGCCCAGGGAGGAAGTGTTATCGCAGGGACTTGTTATTGCCATAGTATTAATAGCTCTTATTGTTCTGGACCTGTGGTGCAAGTATTACATTTCCAATATAGGTCATGTTATGGGAGCCAAGATAGAGTATGATATGCGTTCTGAGATATTTGAGCATCTTCAGAAAATGTCATTTAATTTTTATAATAACCAGAAGGTTGGCTCTCTTATGAGCCGAATCACCACGGATTTGTTTGATATTACAGAGCTTATGCATCATGGCCCTGAAAATATTATCCTGTGTACCATAAAAATCTCAGGTGCTCTTGTTATACTGTGTACTATAAATATCAAGTTGGCTCTGGCTGCTATTATAGTGCTTCCATTTCTCATGGTTTTTGCTTATGTTATGAATAAGAGAATGCGATCTGCTTTTAGAAATAACAGGGTTAAGATAGCAGAGATTAATGGACAGATAGAGGATAATCTGTCAGGTATCAGAGTGGTCAAATCCTTTGCCAACGAACAGATCGAGAATGAGAAGTTTATGGTGGGCAACAAGGGATTTTTATCAGCCAAAAAGAACAGCTATTTCAATATGGGTATATTCCAGGCTGGTGTAGGCAATTTTTCTACTATAGTGCAGGTCTTCGTTATTATAACAGGTATTGTATTGATAGCTAACGGCGATGTTAATGTCACAGATTTTATCACCTTCATGTTGTATATCAGCGTGCTGACTGAGCCTATAAATGTATTGGTCAACTTTACTGAGCAGTTTCAAAATGGTTACACAGGCTTTGAGCGGTTCGTGGAGATTATGGATACTAAGCCTGATATTGTGGACAGCAAGGATGCCATAGAGCTGCCATCAGTCAGAGGAGATATCAGTTTTTCAGATGTGTCATTCAAGTACGAGGACGGCAATTCGCAGGTTCTCTCACATGTGAATCTGGATATTCCGGCAGGTGCTTATTATGCGCTGGTTGGCTCGTCGGGAGCAGGTAAGACAACATTGTGTTCACTGATACCACGATTTTTCGATACCAACGAGGGAAGTGTGAGCATAGATGGACACGATGTCAGGACAGTTACACTTGCCAGTCTTCGTAATCAGATTGGTATAGTGCAGCAGGATGTATATCTTTTTGCGGGCACCATCTATGAGAATATTCTCTATGGGAGACCTGCAGCCAGCCGGGAAGAAGTAATCGAGGCTGCCAAGAATGCCAACGCTCACGAGTTTATTATGTCACTTCCTAATGGGTATGATACAGATATAGGACAGCGAGGTGTGAAGCTGTCTGGAGGACAGAAACAGCGTATTTCCATAGCAAGAGTATTCCTGAAGAATCCTCCAGTGCTCATTTTTGACGAGGCTACCTCAGCCCTTGATAATGAGTCAGAGAAGGTAGTTCAGGAGTCTCTTGAGACACTTGCCAAAAACAGAACAACTATTGTTATCGCCCATAGATTATCCACAATTCGCAACGCTGAAAAGATTATTGTACTTACAGAAGAAGGTGTGGCTGAACAGGGTAGCCATCAGGAGTTGATGGCTAAGGGCGGTATATACCAGAACTTATATGATATGCAGTTTAAGAACTGATAGGGAAAGTTATGAGAATTATTCATTGTGCAGATTTGCATCTTGATTCCAAGATGGAATCCAATCTTAACAAGGAACAGGCTAAGATCAGACGTCTGGAGTTGCTGGACACCTTTGAGAGAATGGTGGACTGGGCAGAGGCTAACGCTGTAAATGCCATTCTTGTGGCAGGAGATATGTTTGATAAGGGACATATCAGAAAAGAAGCCAAGAAAAAGGTATTAACAGCAATCAAGGAACATCCTCAGATTGGTTTTTATTACATAAGAGGAAACCATGATAAGAGTGATTTCATTGAGGAGGGAGTGGACGATGTCCCTTCTAATCTTTTCATGTTTTCAGCCGAGTCCTGGAACAGCTATGAGTTGGAGAATGTGGTTATAACAGGAGTAGAACTTTTGTCATCTAACAGCGGAACTATAGCTGACAGACTGGTATTGGACAGAGCCAAAACCAATATAGTGATGCTTCATGGCCAGGAGTCCAATTATGATAGCAAGGCTGATGCAGAGATCATCAATATCAATTCCTTCAAGGACAAAGGTATTGACTATATGGCATTGGGTCATATTCACAGTTACAGTCTCAAGACGCTGGATGACAGAGGTGTATACTGCTATAGTGGATGCTTGGAGGGCAGAGGTTTTGATGAGACTGGAGATAAGGGCTTTGTACTTTTGGAGATTTTGGATGGTAAGATTGATACAGAATTCATTTCATTTTCTGCAAGAAGACTTCATGAGATAGTGGTTGAGGTGGATAAAGACATGGACATGATGTCCGTGGTATCTGCGGTCAAGAACGCAGTAGATGAACATGATGTAGACAAACAGGATTTAATCAAGATAGTAATCACAGGTGAGAGGGATTTGGATGATGATATCGATGTGAATCGAATTATCAGAACCTTTGCGGAAAATTATTTTTTCGTCAAATGCTATGACAGGACCCGAACTTATATAGATTATGACAGCTTTTTACATGATAAGACTCTCAAGGGTGAGTTTGTAAGGCTGGTTCAAAAACAGGAATTATCTGACGATGATAAGGCTGCCATTATTGAGATGGGAATTAAAGCGATTATGGGGGAGGAATTGGACTAATGAGACTGGTTAGCTGTTATATTTCTTCCTTTGGCAGAATCAAGGATTATGAATACAGATTCCATGAAGGATTGAACACTATTTTACAAGATAATGGATGGGGAAAGTCTACTTTTAGTGCTTTTATCAAAGCAATGCTATATGGCATGGAATATTCTCCAAGAACAAAAAAAGAACTTTTGGACCGCAATCATTATTTGCCGTGGGACGGCAGTAAGTGTGGTGGTGTACTTACCATAGAGGTTGAGGGTAGAGAATATCGTATCAACAGAAGCTTTGGTAAGACAGATAAGGATGATACATTTGAGCTGATTGACTGTAGCACGGGACTTGTATCATCGGATTACAGTGCCAATATTGGTGAGGAGCTGTTTCAGGTAGACAGAGAATCCTTTGAGAAGACTATATATTTACCTCAAGGCTGTCTGGATACGGGTATGACGGATTCTATCAATGCCAAGATGGGCGGACTTGCGGCAGCTAAGGATGATATAAGTAATTTTGATGGAGCTCTTAAGAGAGTCAATGCTGCAAGGACTGAGTACACCAGAAACAGCAAGATTAACCCTGGCAAGCTTACATCTCACAAGCAAAAACTCAGCGAGACAAAACACAGATTAGAGAGGCTTCCTGTTATTACAGAAAGGTACGATGGACTCTTGGATATTCTTAGGAGTCATAACGGTGAATACAATCTACTGTTGGCTCAAAAGGAAGCAGTTGGTAAACGTATTGAAGAACAGAGCAAGAGGGAACAGCTTATAGGTACCCTCAAGACAATCCATGATAATCTTGAAACAGAATCCGCAGAGCTTGAGGCAGCAGGAAGGGAGTTAAAGAAGGCAGATATTTATGGATTTAGCAGACACATGCCATCTGAAGAGGATTTTGCCAGCTTCAATGAGCAGATTACAGATATATCTCAGCTTAGGGCCAAGGTTGAATCCGCCAAGATCCAACAGGAGGATTCTGTAAGGCTTGAAGAACTCAAGAACTTTTTTGCAAGAAGATTTCCTACATCGGAGGAGCTGTCAGCTGCTGAAAAGCTTGCTGTAGAGATAGGTCAGATAGATATTAAAAAAGAACAGGCCAAAGAAAATCTGTTGATGCTTGAAGCAGAGCGTAAGGCCAGTGATAGCATAAAGACCCAGAGTATGCCTGTAGGCAAGATGCTGGGGATAGTACTGTTAATTGGATTTATCGTATCCGGTATTATCTTTTTGATGGGGGATTTTGGTTTATATATTGCAGCGACGTTTTTTGCATTTGCCATGATGGATCTGATTATTCTTGTTGTAACCTCAGGTAAACAAAAATCAGACTATAATCAAAGGATGTTAAACTATGATACTACAATAGAACAGGCGAAGGATGTGTTGGAAGAACTACAGCATGATTACAAGGAAAAACAGTTAGTGTGTGATGATTTTCTATCTGACTATCTTGTAAAGAGAAATGCTTCGTTACTTGAAAACATATATGATATACGACTTAAACTGGAACAATATGAGATGCTTATAGGACAGGAACAACTTTTGTCTGAAGCAGTTAAGTCTACCATAGATGAACTTACAGAAAAGCAAATAAGACTTGCTACTATTTTGCAACCTTATACTACTGCCTATGAAGTAGATATATATGAGACAGGTAGCGAGTTTGATTTTATTATTCGCCTCAAAAAGGATGTCGATACATACAGGCATGCTCTGAACAGAAGAGATGACTGTGCAGCCAGAGTGGAAGCTCTTAAGCAGCAGATTGCTGATTTTGAGAAAAATAATGATATCAATTCCAAAACAGAATCGGTTGCAGATCTTCAGGAAACACTTAGAGAGTTGGATGAAGCTATTACCGACAAGCACAAGCTTATTCTCAAGGATCAGGATGATATCAGAGATACTGAGGTTGAACTAGAGGAGCTGACAGAGCTGGCTGAGGGATTGGAAGCTATGGAGGCCGAGGGAGTAGAGCTGAGATATCAGCTTAGAATCATCGAGAGTACACTTGATTTGCTGCAGCTTGCAAGGGACAATTTCTTGTCCAAATATATCAAGCCACTCAAGGATAGTCTTCATGGATATCTGGGATTGATTGAGTCTGATACGCAAGCAAATTATGAGATTGAGGCATATGATATAGATCTTGATCTCAATGTAAGGCTGGATTATCAGGGAAGTCTGATGGGGGTAGAGTACCTCAGTGAAGGCTATAAGGATATGATTGGGTTGTGTTCTCGTATGGCCATGATAGATGTTTTATATAACAATGAAACACCCGTCATAATCATGGATGATCCTTTTGTTAATCTGGATGAGGATAAGCTTGCCTCGGCCATGGTTCTACTAAAAGAGATATCGGCTCAAAAACAAATAGTATATTTTACATGTCATAAAGCGCGTATGTAAACAATAGCCCTGGTCAAACCAGGGCTATAATCTTAATCAAATATATATTCTTTGAATCTGTCACCGCGTTCTTCGAAGTTTTTGAATACACCATAGCTGGCAGCAGCAGGAGAGAGTATAACAGCTTTTCCTGGCTGCGCTTTTTGTTTGGCATAGGCACAGGCATCTTTTAAATCGTGGATATAGTGAATTCGATCCATAAAGGCTGGTCCTGCACAGTTACACAGCTTCTCTTCTAATACATGCCCACTGTCATACATAAGAATAATGAGATCCAGCTTGGACTCTACGATAAAATCAACCAGTGGGTCATAGTCGATACCTCGGTCCATTCCACCTAAGAGAAGAATGCTTGCGTTGTCAATGGCGTTTACTGCGCTAATTGCTGATTCTACCGTGGTAGAGATGGAATCATCATAGTAGTCTACACCATCCACCTGTCCTAAATATTCCAGTCTGTGAGCCAGTGTTTTAAATGTTGCCAACGCGGACATAAAATCGGCATCTGATACACCAAGGCTTGAGGCTACCTTATATACAAAGGCAGCGTTGAGCATATTATGAGTACCTCTTAGCATACATCCTTTTATATCAGACCATGATGAAAATGGAAGCTCTGAGATGTTGGGTGTTATTACATCAGATGGACAGTCACCCTTGGCCGGAATAAAATCCGGATTCACATACAAGGTGTCTATAGCAGTCTGCTTGCGATACAGATTCTTCTTGGCATTCCAGTATTTTTCTACTGTACCATAGTGATCCAGATGATCCTCGTAGAGGTTCAGAAGTATTGCCTTGTGGCAGGAATATCTGACGTACTCTAACTGGTGGCAGCTTAGCTCGAATACAACTATAGTGTTTTCTTGGATAGAGTCAATCATATCCAAAACAGGGATTCCGATGTTGCCACCAAAGATAACATCCAGTCCGCTTTCCTTAAGCACATGATACAATAGCGAGGAAGTGGTAGATTTGCCCTTGGTGCCTGTGATACCTATGGTTTGCTTGCCATATACCTGCAAAAAGAGATCAGCCTGACAGGTAATATAGGCAGAGTATGAATCAAATGCTCTTGGTAATACGATACCGGGACTTTTAAGTACCACATCGTACTGATTGATACAGCCTAAGTACTCTGGGCCAGCGATTACCAGGTGATTATCTGGTACAGCCGCGCTGAGCTTGTTGGCATCTGCTATATCAAGGGCTGCATACCCGCCTACTTCATCTATCAATCTGAAGCTTGACTGACCCTCACGGCCGTAGCCTAGTATCAAAACTCGTTTATCTTTTATAAGATTTCTAATAGTTTCTCTCATTTTTAATTTCCAAACATGATTTTTATTTTGCAATTAGCTCATCAAGTATAACACAAATCCAGCTGTTTCTGTAGGTATGCTTTGTAGTTGTCCGCCTCCTTTGAGGGAGCGGTAATAACTGCACCTACACCTGTGAGCCAACCGTACAACTGGGGACTGATGGCTACTTCTACACGCGCCTGGATATATTCATCGGTCAGAGGTCTGATGGCAATATCTGAGCCAAACTTATCTATAACAACACCACATAATCTGGCAGGACATTTTATGGATAAAGTAATCTTTTCACCGGAAAACATGCTGATATGTGAAGCAGCGTATTCCTCCTTTGAAATGGAGGTCAGGGCCTTTAAGCCTTCCCTTGGAGAGTCTACAATACTGGCGGATACGATTTTATCTACTCTATAGTGTCTGATGTCCTTGGATTCAACGTCGTAGGCTACCAGGTAGTAGTTTTCATCGTTTCGAATTAAAAAGCCAGGGCTGACGCAGTATATTTTGCCATCGTGGCGGAGGACCTTTTCTTTGTGAATATTCCACTCTTCGTATTGAAATGACAGCATAAGGTTATCACTGATACACTTATATATGGTATCTATGGTGTAGAAAATCTTGTCGTTATCGGTTTTGACTCTGTCAGGTACTATAACTTGTCTTGATAACTGTCTGGCTTCATATTTTCCAGTAAGAGTTTCCAGTTTTTTTAGTAGATCTATGGATTTACGCTCAGAGATAAATTTTGACGCGCTTACAGCATCAGCTAGAAGCTTGAGTTCTGCCAACTCAAAGGTACGGCTTCCCATATAATAGCCGTCACTATTTTTGATAATGTCATAGCCTGCTTCCTGCAAAGAGGCGATATCACGATAAATTGCCTTTCGCTCGGCAAGCAAACCTTTTTCATTAAGATATCCGATGATATCTGCCGAAGTAGCAGGGTGATACTCGTCTGTGTTTCGAGTCAAGTATTCTATTAAATATAAGAATTTTACCTTTTGTCCTGAACTGTTTGCCATGGTATATTAAATCCTTCTGAAAAATGGAAGCCCCGGCGATGTGCTGGGGCTTTGACTTATTTCATTAATGCTTCGTTTTCTTTTAATGCTTCTTCTATAATGCCTTGACAATATACGCCTAAATGCTTCTTTTGCTCGGCATCTAGTTCACTGAGTATAATTGGCTTGCCGTAGCTGATGACAACCTTGCTGCTCTTAAGAAAAGGCATATGATTTTCAAATATGTCGCGGGTACCTGTGATTGCAACAGGTACGATAGGGCAGTTGGACTTGGTAGCTATCTTGAAGCTTCCCTCATGGAAAGCGTTCATCTCCCCTGTCTTGGTTCTGGTTCCTTCTGGGAAAATAAAAATTGATTTGCCTGCCTTGACATAATCGATGGCCTTTACTATTTCCTTGAGGTCTATGCGTGGATCTGTACGAGTAAGGAACAGACAGTAGGTAAGCTTCATCCATCTGGATAAAAATGGAATCTTTCTAATGTTATCCTTGGCCATGAAACCTGTGATACCAGGAGCAAGATGATAGGTCATAACTACATCAAAAATACTCTGGTGGTTGCCAATATAAAGGACTGCCGTGTCCTTTGGAATGTTCTCAAGGCCTTGAATAACAGGCTTAACACCTGATAGTCTGTATACAATACCAAAGGCCCACTGAACACAGCTGTAGTTGATGCGGTCCTTTGCATCTTTATTAAATCTTCCTATTATCCAGGTTACGCCCCAAAAAGGTATACTGAAAATGAAATAAATCACTAAAAATAATGCAACTAAGATAAGTCTAAGCACAAATTAATCCTCCTTTTTTACATAAGGGTATTATATGTTAGACTATGGTAAATAGCAATTATAAGCTCATGTAATGCCACATACACTACATATTGGTGATTTGAGTGATTGTATATACAAGAGTATAGAATAATTATACAAAAACAGTGATAATTTTTTGACAAAATTGCGTATGTGTGATACAATACCACCAACGCGTGAACTAGAAGTAATGGTGGCGCGAGGAAAGGGAGGAAGACAGCATGGAGCGCGAGGACTTTGACAAGGTACGCGAGTCTGTTAAGCAGCAGTGCGGAAGCAGGGTTGTTATCCAGCTTGATAAGGGCCGTAACAAGGTTGATATCCAGGAGGGAGTTATTCAGGAGGCATATCCAAGTGTATTTACAATTCTAGTAGATGACACAGAGACCAGTCCTTCACAGTTACTTTCCTTCACTTATACAGATATCATCACAAAAGAGATCCGAATGAAGCTGTGCTAGATACACATATAGATTGAGAAGATTCTATTGTATTGATGGGGCATATCTACAAACAGACAACTACATAATGTATTCCAAAGACCTCAGGCTATGCCTGAGGTCTTTTGTTGTATTAGGCTGTATATTC
>JABUSV010000058.1 GCA_021442555.1 Pseudobutyrivibrio sp.
ACATCTGTGGGACAGTAGTTTACTTATTGTTCCATGGGTGTTTTTTTATACTCTCAATGGAATCAACTATCTATAATGTAAGTGACATAGAGTTATCTTTTTCGTTATACGTATTGGAGGTAACTATTTATGAATCAACACAATCTTGAGACATCTCAAAAGGTGGACAGGGATGGATTAAAGGATATTGCCATGCACGTGTCTACTGTCAGCATTATCATCAATGTTGGATTATCACTACTCAAACTTATAGCGGGAATTTTGGCTAATTCAGGAGCTATGGTATCAGATGCAATTCACAGTGCATCCGACGTTTTCAGTACTGTAATTGTAATGATTGGCGTTGCTATCTCTGGGCGTGAGGCAGACAAAGAGCATCCATACGGTCATGACCGTTTAGAATGTGTTGCATCGCTTTTGTTAGCAGTTGTCTTGGCACTGACAGGTCTTGGAATAGGCTATGTCGGAGTTCAAAAGGTTATAGCGGGTAATTATGGGCAACTGGAGATACCGGGAATGCTGGCGCTTATTGCTGCAGTGGTATCCATATCTGTAAAGGAATGGATGTATTGGTATACAAGAGCGGCTGCAAAAAAAATCAATTCCAGTGCGCTAATGGCTGATGCCTGGCATCATCGCTCTGATGCATTATCGTCTGTAGGAGCTTTTATTGGTATCTTTGGTGCAAGAATTGGTTTTCCAATATTGGATCCAGTGGCCAGTATAGTAATATGTCTGTTTATTGAAAAAGCTGCATATGATATTTTCAAGGATGCCCTTGATAAGATGGTAGACAAGTCGTGTTCAGATGAAGTTATATATCAGATAAGGGACATAGTAGCCAGTCAGGATGGTGTAGAAGGGATTGATGAAATCAAGACCAGAATGTTTGGAGCAAAGGAATATGTAGATATAGAGATAGCAGTGGAAGGGACCAAACCGTTAGCTGAGGCTCATGATATTGCGGAACGTGTACATGATGCCATAGAAGAAAACATGCCTGCAGTAAAGCACTGCATGGTTCATGTCAATCCTAAGCAAAACTAATAGGATACACAAATCAATTTATCTGTGGTATTATGGCATTATATAGGGGAGACACGGGGGTACATATGAAGAAATCGATAGTTGCATTATTATCGTTAGTAATGGCTATTTCACTATGCTCATGCGGCAATAGTTCTCAAGTGGCTGCGCCTGATGCAGATGTAGTTGACGAGATTGAGACTACAGAAGAACCTGCTAAGACAGAGCTTAGACTGGCATTGAGATCAGGTGCTTATGCTGATGTAATCAAGGAATGCCTTCCTGAGTTTGAACAAAAATACAATGTAAGCTGTAAGATTCAGTCATTTTCAGAGGATGAGTTATACTCAGCAATATCAGAGGATGCACAAAACTCTGAGGGATTATATGATTTATGCATGGTAGATGGCTCATGGATGGCAGAATTTACAGATAATCAGGTTCTGGCTAATCTTAGTGATCTGGGATATCGCCTGGATACAGATATTATTGTTGGAACAACAGATATTTGTTATGTGGGAAATGATTTATATTTGGCACCTTATTATGGCAATGTAACAGTTTTGTTGTTTAATAAGGACAATGTTAAGGCAGCGGGATACGATACCAATATAGAATACACGCTTGATGATGTATACAATATATGCAAGACTGCAGAGAAATCAGGCAAGCTTGGTTTCATTTTCAGAGGCGACAGTAAAAACAATCTTGTGGTGGATTTCTTGCCTATTTTGTTAGCACATGGTGGTTGGGTAGTAGATGAGAATAACAATCCAACAATAGATACGCCAGAGTTTAAGGAGGCTATGCAGTATTATCTTAAGCTGCTGGCTACAGGACAGGCTATGACAAAAGACGATATGATAGCTGCCATTGATTCCGGAGAGGCTGCCATGGGAATAGGCTGGCCAGGCTGGTATATGCCAGGTGAAGATACGCCTGCGGCATATTGTGCTCTTGATGGAGGATACCTTGAGGATGGTACGCAAAGGACCGCCAGTGTATATGGAGTATGGACCATAGGTATTCCTCAAAACTGCACCAACAAAGATTTGGCCAAGGAACTGGTAGCATATCTTATGGATAAGGACGTGCAAAAATCCACTATCGCAGGTGGAGGAGTACCTTGCAGATATTCAAGTCTGCAGGATGAAGCTGTATTACAGGATAATCCTCAGTTTGAGGCTGTATGTGTGGCTCTTGAAACCGGTATTTATAGACCTGTGATTGCTGACTGGACTCAGTTTTACACTATACTTGGAGATGAGATTTCCAATATTATTGATGACAACAAGACCTTGGATAAGGGATTAAAGGATGCCCAATCTGAGCTTGAGGCATTAATGAACAATTAAAAATGACGTTAAGGAGCTTTCCTGAGAAAGCTCCTTTTTTATGTAAAAAACAATAATTCTTATTTATTGGTAACAATTTTATAACAAGTGTATTTTATAATTACCCAACTGAGATTAAATGGACATAATTCACCACGAACAAGTGTAAATGTTATTTTGATATTGGGTGGACTTGATGAATTACAATTATGATTTTGATATAGCAGCTATAACTTTATATATCGTTATACTAGTTACTTTTTTTTCTCACAAACACGTAAGGAACACCAATAGTAAGGTCTTTCTTGGGTTGTTGGGTTGTTGTTTTCTAACACCAGTGCTGGATATCATCGGATGCGAAGTAATTACCAGGCAGGCATCGGAAGCTATAGTATATTTTGTAAATAATTTTTACTATTTAACGGAGCAGGCTACTAATTTCTTGTTTCTGCTGTATGTTCTATCCATGCTTGAGATGGGAAGCAAGACACATATTGTTAAAAAGATTCTTATAGTAGCACCATTTGCCATAGTTGCTCTTGTTATAATTACGAATCCTATGCATGGTCTATTGTTTAGCTATATAGATAATGTTTGGACCTACGGACCGTTTAGAAAAGTTATAATTGGGCTTCCTATAGTATATTTTGGATGGGCTATTATTTTTGCATTTGTAAAACGCGTTAATCTAGCAAAAAAAGACGGAATAATAATTATAACCATAGCGATTATCAATGTGACAGCAAGAGTAATTCAGTACAAGCTGCCTGCGTTTTTGGTTCACAGCTATGCTGTATCAGTTGGAATACTTTTACTGTTATTGGGATTCCAGTTAAGTGGCAAGATGCTGGACCCAGAAACAGGACTTGCAAACAGATCCTATCTGGCGGAGGCAGCAAGAAAGTATATCTATAACGAAGTACCATTTACTCTTGTCATGGTAAGAATCGCAGACTACGATATGCTTACAACCAGCTATGGCATTGAGGCGACAGAAAAATATATGCGCAATCTTGCGGTGGATATAAAAAAGATATGCGAGAAGTCACAGATATATCATGTGAATAACAACTGTTATGCCATTACTTTACTAAAAGATCAGGAAATACATGCTGATGATATCAAGATAAGAATAGCCAGGGATTTGAATGAACCATGGAAAATCAACGACATTGAAATGGTAAGCTCATATTATATTACTTCTGTTTCATATCCTTATCAGTGTCCTGACAGAGAGACATTTTTATCATACATTACATACTTTACCAATATGCAGGGAGTACGCTATGGAATAGTGGCGGCAGAGGAGCTGCAGATTAAGGACAAGCGACGTGAGGAAGCAGTAGAACAGGCCATTGACAGAGCTATTAAAAACAAGAGCTTTGAAGTATACTATCAGCCAATCTGTAGAACCAAAACTCAGGAATATGTTATGGCAGAGGCGCTTGTTCGATTGAACGACCAAGAGTTGGGGCCTATATCTCCCGCAGAGTTTATTCCCATATCAGAGAGTAATGGTTCCATTATTGCTGTAGGTAATATTGTACTAGAGAAGGTGTGTCAGTTTATATCAAACAATAATCTTGATGAGCTTGGATTACATTCTGTGGAGGTAAATCTGTCTACTACGCAGTGCCTTCAGAGAAACTTTATGACAGTAGTTAGAGATTTGACAGCCAAGTACAAGATAGACAGAAAATATCTCAATTTTGAAATAACAGAGACAGCATCAAACTGTGAACCTGCTATTTTTACAGATAACCTGGCTATGCTTAGAGATGATGGCTATCACTTGATTCTTGATGATTTTGGCTCAGGATATGCTAATCTTCAGAGACTGGTTACCAACGATTTTGATGTAATCAAATTTGACAAGGAAATGACACAAAGGACCTGCGATGATTACAAGCTTCATGAGATGGTGGAGAAGATGCAGAATATGTTCCACTCAATGGGAGCAAAAATCGTAGCAGAAGGTGTTGAAACCAAGGAACAGTACGAATTTCTCAAATCTATAGGATGCGACTATATTCAGGGATATTACTTTACCAAGGCATTGGCTGAAGATCAGTTTATAGCATTCTTAAAGGAACACAGAAAATAAGATAAAAGTAAAAGACCCGTTGCCATGTGGTAACGGGTCTTTTTTAGGGGGGGATATTATTATATACGAATTAGTCGTCTAACGCCGTAGATGCTTTTACCTCGTGGGTTCGGTTATAAGTAGCAAAAGCTGCTTCCACCATGTCAGAATCAGGCTTTTTGGTAAATAAACTAACCACAGGTACGATAATCAGTCCCATAATCATTGCAAAGGCACCGCAGTTGATAGGAGACTGTAAAATAACAGGAAATACTGGTCTTGCTATGAGATTTAAGGTCATGATACCTGAACCGAATATAAAACAGGTCCAGGTGGCAGCCTTTGTTGATTTTTTCCAGTAAAGTCCATATATAAATGGAGCCAGGAAAGAACCGGCAAGTGCACCCCAGGAGATTCCCATTAGCTGAGCTATAAATGTAATGGAGCTCTTATATTGAATAATAGCAATAATTGCTGATATTGCGATAAACACTACAATAAGGATTCTGATGCATAACAGCTGTTTCTTTTCGCTCATATCCTTGACGATATTATCCTTGATTACATCGATAGTCAATGTAGAGGATGACGCTATAACAAGGGATGAAAGTGTGGACATGGAAGCAGACAGCACAAGTATTACAACAAGCCCTATAAGAAGAGGAGATAAATCCTCAAGCATGGTAGGGATGACTGAATCGTATCCGTTTGAAGCAATATCTATCTTGTCTGAATAAAGTCGGCCAAAGCCTCCAAGGAAGTAACAGCCTCCAGATACCACTACAGCAAAGATTGTTGAAATAGTAGTGCCTTTGTGGATGGCTGTTTCATTTTTTATGGCATAGAATTTTTGAACCATCTGAGGGAGTCCCCAGGTTCCCAATGATGTCAGTATTACTACACCAAGTAAATTGACAGGGTCAGGACCAAAGAATGAAGCAAAAGCACCAGGAGTGGAGCTTGCTGTAGCATCTTCGATTCTTGCCAGGCCATCGATGGCAGCTAAAAATCCTCCATTAGACTTTAATACAGCTGCGATAACAGTGATAATTCCAATGAGCATGATAATGCCCTGTATAAAATCATTAATTGCAGTTGCCATATATCCACCTGCAATAACATATATTCCAGTAAGGACTGCCATCAGTACAATACATACTGTGTAATCAATATTAAAAGCCATTCCAAACAGTCGTGATAATCCGTTGTAAAGAGATGCAGTATAAGGAATCAAAAAAATAAATACTATTATACTGGCTCCTATTTTAAGAGCATTGCTCTGATATCTGGCACCGAAATATTCTGGCATGGTGGCAGAGCAAAAGTGCTGTGTGATAATTCTGGTTCTTCGTCCTAAGACAACCCAGGCCAGCATGGAACCAAGTATAGCATTTCCTATACCTATCCAGGTAGAAGCTATACCGTATTTCCAGCCAAACTGACCGGCATAGCCTACAAAGATTACTGCTGAAAAGTAAGATGTGCCATAGGCAAAGGCTGTAAGCCATGGGCCAACACTTCGTCCACCCAGTACAAAGCCATTAACATCAGTGGCATGCTTGCTGCAGTAAAGCCCAATACCAACCATAACAGCAAAGAATAAAACCAGCATAACAGTCTTCAGAATCACAATCTTTTCCTCCTTGATAGAAAATTATAGCAATCTGCTACTTTAAAGTGCTAAATCAATCTGGGTACAAATATACACATTTTTTATAATTATTGCAACAAATATCACAAAATAATTTAATGCTTTAAAGCGCGATACTAAATATGCTATAATGTAGTTCGTCTGTGATAAGACATAGTATATAGGTTTTTACAAGGAGAGAAAAAAGTGCCAGTCACTAGTTATTTGGAAAGAAATGCAAAGCTGTATCCTGATGAGGTTGCGTTGGTTGAGCTTAACCCGGAGGAACATGATAACCGCAGGATTACATGGAAGGAATATGATCTGATTGAATCTCAGAGATTTCAACCATATAGAAGAGAGATTACCTGGAAGGTATTCGACGAGAAGGCAAATCGCGTTGCCAATATGCTTTTAAGTCGTGGAATCAAAAAAGGAGACAAGGTCGCTATTATTATGTACAACTGCCTGGAGTGGCTCCCAATATATTTTGGAGTACTCAAAGCAGGTGCCATAGCAGTTCCTTTTAATTTCAGATATGATGCTGATGAGATATTATACTGCGCAAATCTGGCAGAGGTAGATATGATTATCTTTGGTCCTGAATTTATCGGCCGTATCGAGGTCAATGCAGATAAGCTCAGTAAAGGAAGACTGCTGATATATGTTGGTGACAATTGTCCCGGATATGCCGAGAGTTATCACGAGCTTGTGGCAGACTGTTCCAGCTCATCACCTAATCTTGATATATCAGAGGAAGATTTTGGTGCCATATATTTTTCATCGGGCACAACAGGTTTCCCTAAGGCCATTCTTCACAAACATCTCAGCTTAACACAGGCTGCCGAGATGGAGCAGAAGCATCATGAGACAGGAAGAGAAGATACATTTTTATGTATTCCACCTCTATATCATACAGGCGCAAAGTTCCACTGGATGGGAAGTCTTGTGGCGGGAAGTAAGGCAGTACTTCTCAAGGGGGCAAAACCTGAGACTATTATCGAGGCTGTATCCAACGAACACTGTACTATCGTATGGCTCTTGGTACCATGGGCACAGGATATTCTTGATGCTGTAGATCGTGGAGATATTGCTTTAGAAAACTATCAGTTAGACCAGTGGAGGCTGATGCATATCGGTGCTCAGCCAGTGCCACCATCTCTTATCAAAAGATGGAAGGAAAAGTTCCCTAACCATAGCTATGACACTAACTATGGTTTGTCAGAGTCAACAGGTCCAGGCTGTGTTCATCTTGGCATGAATAATATCCGCAAGGTGGGCGCCATTGGTATCCCTGGATACCGTTGGGAGATAAAGATTGTTGATGAAGAAGGAAAAATTGTAGAGCAAGGGGGCGTCGGTGAACTCTGTGTTAAGGGCCCTGGTGTTATGACCTGCTACTATAATAACGAAGAGGCAACTGCTGAAACTATTAAGGATGGCTGGTTATTTACAGGAGATATGGCCATGCAGGACGAGGATGGCTTTATTTTCCTGGTAGATCGTAAAAAGGACGTCATCGTATCTGGTGGTGAAAATATCTATCCGGTTCAGATTGAAGATTTCCTTCGCAAACATGATAAAATCAAGGATGTTGCGGTAATCGGTATTGCAGACAGAAGACTTGGTGAGATTACAGCAGCTTCCATAGAGCTTAAAGACGGTGTTACTGCAACAGAAGATGAGATTAACGAATTCTGTCAGGAACTACCTAGATATAAGAGACCTAAGGTTATTTTCTTTGAAAAGATTCCAAGAAATGCCACAGGTAAAATAGAAAAACCAAAGCTTCGCCAGATGCATGGTGCAGACAATCTGGTTGCAAAAGAAACTAAGGAAGAGGTTTAAGAGTTATGAAAGAATTAATGCTGGGCAACAAGGCCCTCGCACGAGGTCTCTTTGAGGCAGGCTGTAAGGTTGTATCCAGTTATCCTGGAACACCTAGTACAGAGATTACAGAAGAGGCGGCTTTTTATAAAGAAATATATTGTGAGTGGGCGCCAAATGAAAAGGTTGCTCTTGAGGTAGCTCATGGCGCCAGCTTGGGTGGAGTCAGAGCTGCTTCTGCAATGAAGCATGTGGGATTAAATGTGGCAGCAGATCCTTTATTTACCATATCTTATCAGGGATTGAATGCTGGTCTTGTTATATTTGTTGCAGATGATCCAGGTATGCATTCTTCGCAAAATGAGCAGGATTCAAGACATTATGCCATGGCAGCAAAGATACCTATGCTGGAACCAGCTGATTCAGCTGAGGCCATTGCCTTTGTAAAAAAAGCTTATGAGCTGTCAGAGGAGTATTCTACACCTGTGCTTATCAAGATGTGCACAAGAGTAGCACACTCTCAGAGCGTAGTTGAGACAGCTGAGAGAATTGAACCACAGCAGGTTCCATATGTTAAAGATCCAACCAAGGTTATGATGACCAAGAATTCCCGTGATGCTCATGTGAGAGTGGAAAAGAGAACCAATGACTTAATCGCCTGGGCAGAGACTGCTGATATTAACAGAGTAGAGATGGGAGATACAAAGCTTGGAATCATTACTTCTTCCACATCTTATCAATACGCCAAAGAGGTGTTTGGCAATAACGCCAGCATCTTAAAGCTTGGAATGGTTAATCCTCTTCCCCAAAAGCTTATTATTGACTTTGCAAATAAGGTAGATAAGCTAGTGGTACTTGAAGAGCTGGATCCTATTATTGAAAACCACTGTAAACAGTTGGGACTGGATGTGATAGGCAAGGATACCTTCCCTGTCTGCGGAGAATTTTCGCAGAATCTTGTAAGAGAGTGTATGGGCTTGGATGTAGCTGATTCTGATAAGTTAGAGGATGCTATTCCTATGCGTCCACCTGTTATGTGTGCAGGCTGTCCTCACAGAGGTGTTTTCTACACACTTAAGAAAAATAATTGTATGGTATACGGAGATATAGGCTGCTATACCTTAGGAGCTATTGCACCCCTTAATGCAATGGATCTTAACGTATGTATGGGTGCATCATGCTCAGGTCTTCACGGATTTAATCTGGCAATGGGTGAAGAGGGTGAACGACACAGTGTCGGAGTTATTGGCGACTCTACATTCATTCACTCAGGTATGACAGGTATTACAGATATCTCATACAATATGACCAACTCCACCATAATAATATTAGACAACTCTATTACTGGTATGACAGGACATCAGCAAAATCCTACTACCGGCAAGAATCTCAGAGGAGAACCAGCTGGAAAGGTTAATCTTGAGGCTTTATGTCACGCCCTGGGATTTAACAGAGTTCGTGTAGTTGACCCATACGATTTACAGGCTGTTGAGCTTGCTCTCAAGGAAGAATTAGAAGCAAATGAGCCATCTATAATTATCAGCCGTCGCCCTTGTGTTATGATCAAGGGAACAGTTCACAACCCACCACTTAAGGTAGTGGAGGATAAGTGCGTAGGCTGTAAGATGTGTATGAAGATCGGATGCCCGGCTATTAGCATGAAAGATGGAAAGGCAACGATTGACAGAACACTTTGTGTCGGATGCGATGTTTGTACACAGCTCTGTAAGGTTGGAGCTTTATGTCCGAACAATAAGGAGGTTTAAATGGTTAATAATGTAATGATAGTAGGTGTCGGAGGACAGGGCTCATTACTTGCAAGTAAGCTCTTGGGACATCTGCTTTTATCAGAAGGATACGACGTTAAGGTTTCTGAAGTTCACGGAATGAGCCAGAGAGGCGGATCCGTTGTAACATATGTAAGATTCGGAGATAAGGTCTATTCACCTGTAATAGACAGAGGTCAGGCAGACTATATAGTATCTTTTGAGCTTTTAGAGGCCGCAAGATATGTAGAATATCTTAATCCTGAAGGACATGTAGTTGTAAATACACAGACTGTTGATCCTATGCCTGTTATTACAGGAGCTGCACAGTATCCGGAAAATCTTGTAGAAAAAATGCAGGCTAAGGGCATAAAGGTTGATGCAATGGATTGCCTTTCATTAGCAGAAGAGGCCGGCTCATCAAAGGCTGTAAACCTTGTACTTATGGGAAGACTTTCAACATTCTTTGATATACCTGAGGAAAAATGGATTAAAGCTATTGAGGAGTGTGTTCCTGCAAAGTTTGTTGAATTAAATAAAAAAGCTTTTGCTCTCGGAAGAAAAAGCGAATGAGGAGGTTCTGTAAAAATGGCGAAGAATTATTATCAGCCTGAAATTGAGACAATGCCGCTTGAGCAGATTCAGAAGCTGCAGAGTGAGCGTCTTGTGGAGCAGGTTAAGCACGTTTATGCAAACGTTGCACCTTACCGCAGGAAAATGGATGAGATTGGTGTTAAACCGGAAGATATTAAGGGAATTGATGATCTTCATAAGCTGCCTTTTATTACCAAAGATGATTTAAGAGATGAGTATCCCTTCGGATACGTTGCTGTACCTATGGAGGAGTGCGTACGTATTCAGTCTACTTCAGGTACTACGGGCAGAAGAGTAGTTGCATTCTATACTCAGGAAGACCTTGATGTATGGGAGGAGTGCTGCGCAAGAGCTATTGTTGCAGCGGGCGGTTCAAATAAAGACGTATGTCATGTATGTTACGGCTATGGACTCTTTACAGGAGGTCCGGGCATAAACGGCGGCTCACATAAGGTTGGAGCACTTACACTTCCCATGTCTTCGGGAAATACAGAAAGACAGATTCAGTTTATGGAGGATCTCGGCTCAACAATCATTTGCTGTACACCGTCATATGCATTAAACCTTGGTGAAGCAATACAGGAAAAGGGTGTTAAAGATAAGCTTAAGCTTAAGGCCGGTATTTTCGGTGCAGAGCCTTGGACAGAAGAGATGAGACGTGACATCGAAGATATGCTGGGAATCAAAGCTTACGATATTTACGGACTCACAGAAATTTCAGGTCCGGGTGTTTCGTTTGAATGTGAGGAGCAGGCCGGCATGCACATTCAGGAAGACCACTTTATAGCAGAGATTATTAATCCTGAAACAGGTGAAGTACTTCCCGAAGGTTCTGTAGGAGAGCTTGTATTCACATGTATTACAAAGAAGGCATATCCTCTTTTAAGATATCGTACAAGAGATCTCTGTATTCTTACTCGTGAGAAATGTTCATGCGGACGTACTCATGTACGTATGAAGAAGCCAAAGGGAAGATCTGATGATATGATGGTTGTAAAGGGTGTAAACGTATGGCCGTCACAGATTGAGGCAGTAATTCTCAAGCAGGGTTATCAGGCTAATTACCAGATAATCGTAGACAGAATAAATAACAGAGACAGAATAGAGCTGCAGGTGGAATTAACACCTGAGATGGCAGCAGATCCTGAGACAAATGTCAAAAAGAAGGAAAACGAGATCAAGACAGGACTTAAGTCAATGCTTGGAATCGGCGTAGAAGTATCAGTTGTTCCTCCAAAGACAATTGTAAGAAGTGAAGGCAAGGCTGTCAGAGTAATCGACAAGAGAAAGCTCTACGAGTAATACAGTCATAAGGAGATAAAAATGCCGGTAACGGACTTTCTGGAAAGAAATCATAAATTATACGGAGATGAGATAGCTCTTGTGGAGCTCAATCCCCTCATAGAGGAAACAAGGCGTGTTACGTGGAAGGACTACGACCTTGTGCAGGTAACGGACAAGACAGCATACAGAAGAGAAATCAGCTGGTCTGTATTCGATGAGAAGGCAAACCGTGT
>JABUSV010000203.1 GCA_021442555.1 Pseudobutyrivibrio sp.
AACCAGCACCTTGTCTGCTGATGAGCTTGGCTTGATATCCCAAAATAGACTGGAAAGCTTTTTACATACCAGCCTGGCAGACAGAATGCACCTGGCTGCACTCAGAGGAGAATTGTATAAGGAGCAACCCTTTGTTTTAAGCTGTCCTGTAAGGGAACTCTTTGCCGATGCAGAATCTGAGGATGAGACAAACACTGTTTTAGTTCAGGGAATCATAGACGTTTTTTTCAAGGAAGATGATGGAATTGTTCTGATGGACTACAAGACTGACAGAGTAGACGAGGTCGGCGAGTTAGTGTTAAGATATGAAAAGCAGCTTGCTTTATATGGCAAGGCTCTAAGTCGTGCTTATAAGCTGCCTGTAAAGGAAATACTTATTTATTCATTTTATTTTAATGAGGTGATACCATGTACGATAAGCTAACAGTTGAGACATTTCTCAAGAATCAGCTTCAGCTTTTTCCAGAAACAGTTGCAGAGGATGCAGCAGAGGCTGAGGAGTTCTTAGAGGATGTGTGTGCAGTTGTATGTAAAAATAAAAAAGAAGTGATGGAGTATATGGAGGATGCCATGGACATCACTGGAATGTCAGAAGAGGAGGTACTTTCTTCAGAGGAAGTATTCTCATTATCCGATGGCAGATATCTTATTGTGGAAGGTTAGTGCAATGAGATTGGTTAAAAGAATAGTGACACTTGCTGTATTGGCATGTGTATGTACTGTAAGTCTAAGCGGCTGCAGTTATAAAGACAAGCCTGTTATTTTCCAGTTTGGAGAAAATGACACTACTATTTTTATCATCAATGAGATGGAATGCACTTACTCTGAGGCTATGATATATCTTATGAACGCCAAGAATATCTATGGTACTGTAGATGGTATAAACCTGTGGAGTGATGAGTTTAATACTGAGGTAATTCAGGGCAGCTTAAAGGATGCCGTTATGTCACACCTGATCAAGGTTTTTGTGCTGAATCAATATGCGTTTGAACAGGGAATAACTCTTTCTGAGAATGATTTGTCCAAGATAAGTGAGGCCGCAAAGGAATATTATGATTCTTTGACAGATGAAGAGAGAGCCTATGCCAGAATCAAAGATGTATCTCAGATAGAGACTATGTATCAGCATTATGCACTGGCTCACAAGGTTTACTCGGGAGCCATGTCTACTGTAGATGAAGAAGTATCTGAGGATGAGGCGCGTATCATGGAGGCTTTGGTTCTTTTTGTAACCACAGAGGATGAGGCCAAGGAAATGCAGGGTATGATAGATTATGGTTATACCTTTGAGCGTCTTGCTGCAACCTACACCACGTTGGATTCTTTCAGATTTACCTTTGGACGAGGGCAGTATCCTCAAAACGTAGATGACGTGGTGTTCAATCTGGATACAGATGAGGTATCCGGTGCTCTTGAAGCAGATAATGGATATTATTTTTTCCAGTGTAAGAAAAAGTATTTGGAGGATGAATCTGAGGCAAATAAAGCTGTAATTATTCAAAAGCGAAGAGAAAAGGTTTTTGAGGATATTATGGCAACTCAGGAAGGAAAATATACCTCAAGACTGTTTGAGGATAACTGGGAGAAACTCAGCTTGGATACTGAGGTTTCCATTACTACCGCCACATTCTTCAAAACTTTGAGTAATTATTTGTAAAATTAGTATATAACTTACAATAATTGTGTCCAAATTGTGAAATAATATGCAATTCTCTAGCAAAAAAATTCACAGTTATTTATAATTTGTAGACGAATGGTAAATAAACTCACATGACTTAGTGAAATAGAGGAGGGCTTATGGCAACGAATGCAAAGGTATCAGTTGAGGATGTAAAAAAAGCGGCAGCTGAAGCTGCAAAGACCGTAGAGAAGGTTGCAACAGAGGCTAAGAAGGAAGCAACAGTCAAGACAACCACAGCAGCAAAGGCAGCAAAGGCAACTGCTACAAAGAAAGCAACTGCAGTAAAGAAGACAGCGACAAAGGCTGCAACAAAGGCTGTAGCTAAGGCTAAGAAGGCAGTTGTTAAGACAGCAGTAGTTCAGTATCAGGGTATAGAGTTCACTATGGACGAAGCCATCAAGAAGGCTGAGGCTGGCTTCAAGAAGGACTACAAGAAAAAAGCAATCGAAGAGATTAGCGTATACGTTAAGCCAGAGGAACGCAAGATTTACTACGTTGTTAATGGCGACTGTGTAGGTTCCGTAGATTTATAGGATGACTAAATAGAGGACTTGCTACAATTATGTAGCAGGTCTTTTTTTATTCCCAAAGCAAATTAGAAGATTTGAAAACCGCGGCAATACTTTAAAAAAATAATCTATTTTGGCACACTTTTAGTTTTTACTTTTGGTATGAGTAATGTATAATCCCCAAGAGGAAATAGATACATTTATTGGACTAAGGGGCAGAAATCATATACTGGCGGCGCTGATCGAGGGTGAGCCTGAAGATGCTTTTCCACCGCAGCTTCGATTTGATGAGAAGGGCAACCAGGTAGAGCCTCTGGCGGCGGATTTGAGAGCCAGAGAGGATGTTAAGTTCAATAAGCTTTTTAAGACAGAGCTTATGCGATTATGCGCGCCTCTTATTGGTTGTACCTATGATGAGTTAAGACAACGTCACAGAGAACGAAGAATAAGACGTATCGCATATATATCTATAGCAGTTGCTGCAGTTGCAGTTGCCTTTGGAGGATATGCAACAGTACAGAATGCGCGTATCAACGAGAACTATCAGGCAAAGCTTATCAATCAGTCAAAGTTTTTGGCCAACACCTCATCTGAACTCTTAGAGCAGGGGGACAGAAGGGCTGCTTCCTTTGTAGCGGCAGAGGGATTGTCTGTAAATGGAGATAAGCCTTTTGTGGCATCTGGTGCATATCAGTTAGCTGAAGCTCTTCATGTATATGATAATGGAAGAAACTACAGTCTTGACAGCAGCTTGGAACATGAGGCCAATGTTGAGACCATGAATGCCAACAGTGACTGTAGCAGGGTTGTGTCAACAGACGCCAGCTACAACGCATATATGTGGGATACTGTTAGCGGAACCAAAATAGGTTTTGTGCCAGCTCAGGTAAGTGAAGAGGGTGTACTTCAAAAGACCAAGGCAGCATTTTGCTGTGGAGATAATATTCTTGTGGTATACGAGAAGATGGTAACACTGTTTGATTGTCAGGGTAATGCCATCTGGATGTACACTGATAAGAAGTTCAATGCATATAGTGCTTCTTACAACGAAGACAGTGACGTCCTGGCAGTAACAGATTCCATAAACGGTGTGTATCTTTTTCAAGAGGCATCAGCTTTTCTGATGTTTTAAGCGTAGGTTCTGAGAATAACAGCATTGATTATATGGCTGTTTCAAATGATGGAAAGTCTTTATACATTAACAGCAGAGCAGAGGGATTAATCTATTACGATGTAAATAACAATACATCAAAGACCGTTGAAGGTATCAGGATGTACAAAGGCGATACAGCTGCAGGCTCATTAACATTATCTACTGATGACACAAGGCTTTTGGTCAGATGTAGTGACTGTATGCTAAAAGTACTGGATACTTCTACCAATGAGGTTACTGATGCCATAGAGCTTAATACAGGTAATATGGATGTAAATGCCCTTTTTGAGGAACTTAACCATCAGTATCCTAATGACGGACTTACTGACAGGGAACGTCTGAGATATAACGTAGATTAAGAAAAATTAATACAATTTATACATTATTAGCACTCTGTCTAAATGAGTGCTAATTTTTTATTGACTTTTATATTTAAGGGGGGTAAGATAGATTTTGTTTGAAAGGAGTACATTATTATGGGTTCAAAAAAAGGCAGTTTATCTATTACTAGTGAAAATATTTTTCCAGTCATCAAAAAGTGGTTATACAGCGACCACGATATATTCTATAGAGAGTTGATTTCCAATGGCTGTGATGCCATTACCAAGCTTAAGAAGCTTGAGATGATGGGTGAGGCTACACTTCCTCTTGATTACAAGGCAAAGATTCAGGTTATAGTAAGCCCTGAGGACAAGACCCTTACATTTATCGACAATGGTCTTGGTATGACAGCTGAGGAGGTAGAGGAGTATATCAATCAGATAGCGTTCTCTGGTGCAACAGATTTCCTTGAGAAGTATAAGGACAAGGCAGACAGTGACCAGATTATCGGTCATTTTGGTCTTGGATTTTACTCAGCATTCATGGTAGCTGATGAGGTACACATCGATACATTGTCATACAAGGATGGCGCTACAGCTGTTCACTGGGAATGCGATGGCGGTACAGAGTACGAGATGGAAGAGGGCTCTTGGGAAAACATTGGTACCAAGATTACACTTTTCCTTAACGAGGATTGCTTGGAGTTTGCTAACGAGTACAGAGCTCGTGAGGTTGTTCAGAAATATTGTTCATTCATGCCTACTGAGATATTCCTTGAGAAGAAGGGGGCAGAGGTACAATATGAGACTATTGATGTAGCTGACAAGCTTGATACAGACACAGTTGTTGAGGAGATACACGAGGAAGCCAAGTTCGAAGAGAAGGAGAACGAGGACGGTGTTAAGGAGCAGGTTGAGGTTAGCCCAGCCAAGGATAAGCTCAAGATAGTTAAGCGTCCTGTTGCTTTAAATGATATTCATCCGCTTTGGACCAAGACTCCATCAGACTGTACAGATGAGGATTATAAGAAGTTCTACAGAGATGTATTCCACGATTATAAAGAGCCACTTTTCTGGATTCACCTTAACATGGATTATCCATTCAATCTCAAGGGTATTTTATACTTCCCTAAGATTAACACAGAGTACGATTCTATCGAGGGTACCATTAAGCTATATAACAATCAGGTATTTATTGCAGACAACATAAAGGAAGTTATTCCAGAATTCTTAATGCTTCTCAAGGGTGTTATTGATTGTCCGGACCTTCCACTTAACGTATCACGTTCAGCTCTTCAGAACGACGGCTTTGTTACAAAGATATCTGAGTACATCACCAAGAAGGTGGCAGACAAGCTTATCGGTCTTTGCAAGACAGAGAAGGAATCATACGAGAAGTACTGGGACGATATCAGCCCATTCATCAAATTTGGATGTCTCAAGGATGACAAGTTCTGCGACAAGATGAACGATTACATCCTTTTCAAGGATATCGATGGCAACTACACTACACTTCCAGAGCTTTTGGTTAAGGAAGAAGCAGGTGAGGCAGTAGACGAGGATGGTAACAAGGTTGAGGCTGAGGTTGTAGATTCCAAGGATGAGGAAGAGTCAGCAGAGGATACTCGCAAGAAGGTATTCTATGTAACAGATATTAAGCAGCAAAGTCAGTACATTAATCTTTTCAAAGAGCAGGGCAAGAGCGCGGTAGTTCTCGATCACAGCATTGACAACTCATTTATTTCTCAGCTTGAGATGCGCAATGATCAGTACAAGTTCTTAAGAATAGATGCTGATGTTACAGATATGGTTGAAGAGACTTCTGAAGATGAGCTCAAGGAAGCTACTTCAACTCTTACAGAGGTGTTTAGAGAGGCTCTTGGCAATGACAATCTTGAGGTTAAGGTTGAGAAGTTCAAGAATGCTGAGGTATCATCAATGATTACTCTCTCTGAAGAGAGCCGTCGTATGCAGGATATGATGAAGATGTACAACATGTACGGTATGGATCCTGGTATGTTTGGAGGTGCAGCAGGACAGACTCTTGTTCTTAATGCTAACAATGAGCTTGTTAAGTATATTCTCGAGAACAAGTCTTCAGAGAATGTACCTACATTTGCAGCACAGCTTTATGACCTTGCACTTATTGCTAACCAGCCACTTTCACCAGAGGCTATGACAGAATTTATTGCAAGATCAAACAAGATTATGATGCTTCTTACAAAATAAGGATATATAAAAAACAGCTTGCGCTTTTGGTGCAAGCTGTTTTTTGTTGTGCGTATTGCGGAATTAGTCGCTTACGATAGAATAGATGCTACCTGGTGTTTATTCCAAATGTGCGAAATCTGCGTAGTTTTCATAGCTGGCTCCTGGTCCATAGTTGTTGGACTCTGTATAGCAGATGGTGTCATGGGCATCAGGCTTGTTCCAGTCGTGCCAATGAGCCTGGTGGATGACCTCCCCCAGATAGCTGTTTTTTACGGTAACCCTGGCAAAATTGCGCCAAGGTCTGCCTAAGTATACGCTGCCAGTCATGGCGTCACCTTCAAAACGGCAGTTATCAAATACAAACCCAGTAGCCTGGCCTTCTGGAGTAGAGGCAGCAGTAACATAGCCCATACGGTTTCTGTCCATAAAAAGACTGTGAATGGTACAGTTGTTAAAATAGCATTCTGCGCCACCAAATATATAGTCTACGGTACCTTCTATATAACAGTTGTTAAAGAATTGTCTGTTATAGCATCTTGGCTCATACTGCATTGGACCTCTGAAACCACCGAGCTCCTTTTCCTTGTAAGGAAGAGGGCCGGTGAAGATGGTGTCCTGGTGTCCTAACAGGCGACAATTTTCATAGGTTATGTCAACACCCTCTGAGTTGATGGCAAGGCATTGGCCTGCCTTTGAACCGTCTCCAGCAGTGTTTGCTATGGTAAGATTTTTAAAGGTAATATTGTTGCCGTGAACAAATACTGTCTGGGTGCGAAAGGTACCTCTTTTTGTGCCGTCATCCATTATTTCAAAGGCGGACAGATCATATTCTATGACTGTATCAAAGGCATTATCTCCAAGACCTGCAATAGTTATATTATCGATATCCACAACAAGACGCTCGTGGTAGCATCCTGGCTCTATTGCAATAAGGATATCCTCGGTTTGAGACTGATTCTTAGCTTCAGTGAGAGCTTCCTGAATTGTGGTGTATCTTTGGCTTTTTCCAACTGTCAGTTTCATGTATAATTACCCTTAACTGTTGATGTATATTGACTTCCTTAAGTATAGAACATAATATAGTGTTTGTAAACGCTTACAGAAATGGCAAGACCTCTGGTTGATGCCATAAAAATGAGGAGAAAATAATGGATATTATTGAAAAGTATGTGCAAACATTAATGGATGACAGTACACCTGAGGCTCCAGTCTGGAATATAGAAAAAATCAAAGAGGGCAAGACATCTCTTGGCTGGAATTATATAGATGGATGTATGATAAAAGCTGTTATGGAGCTATACAGTATTACAGGGGAGAAAAAATATTTAGACTTTGCAGATGAATTTATCGATATCAGAGTATCAGAGGATGGAAGTATTGCAGGATATAATGTAGAGGAGCTTAATCTTGACAACATCAATGCCGGCAAGACTCTTTTTGAACTATATGATTTAACTGGCAAGGAAAAGTATCGCAAGGCTATAGACCTTATCTATTCTCAGATAGGTCAGATGCCTCGTACGAGGGAAGGTAATTTTTGGCATAAAAAAATATACCCGGGTCAGGTGTGGTTAGATGGATTATATATGTGTCAGCCATTTTATATAGAGTACGAAAAGAGATTTAACAATGACACCAACACTGATGATATATATAATCAGTTTAAGACAGTACAAGACCGTATGCGTAATCCGCAGAATGGTTTATACTATCATTGTTATGATTCAACAAGACAGATGTACTGGTGCGACAAGAAGACAGGCCTTTCACAGAATTTCTGGCTCAGAGCCACTGGCTGGTATGCCATGGCATTGTTAGACACAGCAGAAAAGGCAAAGGATGATGTCAGAGCACAGCAGTTGAAGGATACATTTTTACAGCTGATAACAGATATGCTTGATTATCAGGATGAATCAGGTATGTGGTATCAGCTTGTTAATCTGGGAGGAATGGAGCGCAACTATTTGGAGACCAGTGGTAGCGCTATTATGGCATATGCTATTTTAAAGGGAGTTCGTCTGGGATTCTTGCCTTCTCACTTTGGGGAGTATGGAGAAAAAGCCTTTAGAGGTGTTTGTGATAAATATCTCACCACCACAGCAGACGGCAAGCTTCATTTGGATGGAATATGTCTTGTGGCAGGCTTGGGTGGAGCATCAAAGCGTACAGGAACCTTTGATTACTATATGAGCGAGCCGGTTGTTAAGGATGACGCCAAGGGCGTTGGACCTTTCCTCCTGGCCTACACAGAGATGAGAAGAAGAGGTGCAGTTATTAATGGCTAGAGAATTAACAAAGGATGAGCAGGCGGTTAAAGAATCAATATCTAAGATGACAAGAGGCGAAAAGATAGCATATTATCTTGGAACCTACAAATTTTACATACTGGGTGTTGTTTTGGTGGCAGGTATACTGATAAGCATAGTATATACAGTTATTACCAACACACAGCCGGTATTTTTTGCAGGAATAATCAATCAAAGCAATTTTGAGCGAGATTATTTTGAAAAAAGTGTTGCAAAGGCTTTACACTTAGAAAATGACGAGTCTGTGTGTGTATATGACGAGCTTGGAACTCAGGTATCGTATTCCAGTGGCTACTATAATCTCATTAACATGTATGTTATGGCTGATGAGCTTACTGTGGTATTTACAGACTGGGAAGGCGCAGAGTATATAGGCGCTCTTGGAACAGTTACTGAGGCCTCAGGCTGGATGACAGAGGACCTTATGTCCATCTGGGGTGACAGAATCATGGATCTTAATGTGGGGGTGGACCAGACAGAAGATTTTGAGCCTATATTTGAAGAATATCCTGTGGTTGTAGATATATCTGGAACCAAGGTTATGGAGAAACTTGGCTTGGATGAGGATACCTGCTACATGATAGGAGTGTGTACCTATGCATGTCCTGAGAAGGTTATTGATTTTTCACACTACTTATATGACTTGGAAATGGGGGAATAACAGATGCAAATCGGAATCAGATTTCATGATTTGAAGGAAGGTTCGATAGAAGAAAGAGCAGCTTTCGCTGCAGATCAGGGTTTTAAGTGTGTCCATCTGGCTTTATCCAAGGTGGCACCATATAAGATGACCTTGCCAGAGCTTACACCAGGCTGGGCAATGTATCTTAGTAAGGTATTTAAAAAAGAACAGTTGGATGTGGCAGTGCTGGGATGTTATCTTAATCTGGCTAATCCGGATGAGGCAGAGCTTAGGCATACCCAGGAGGTGTATAAGGCACACCTTCGTTTTGCCGCATTTCTTGGAGCAGGAGTGGTAGGTACGGAGACAGGTGCACCTAACAGGGAGTACAAGTACGTACCAGAGTGTCGGTCGGATGCAGCCTTTGACACTTTTTTGCATGGACTTGAGCCAGTGGTAAAGTGCGCTGAGTCAATGGGACAGATTATTGCCATAGAGCCTGTGGCCAAGCATATTATATACAGCCCCAAAAGAGCACGTCAGGCCTTGGATGCCATAGCTTCTCCTAATCTTCAGATAATATTTGATCCGGTTAACATGCTTGATATGGATAATTATCAGCAAAGAGACGAGATATTTGCTGAAGCTATTGATCTGCTGGGTAAAGATATAGCAATGATACATCTTAAGGATTTTGTGGTAGAAAACAATGGTCTAAAGTCTGTGGGAGCAGGCTTTGGCGAGATGAATTATGATGCTATTTTGTCATATGCCAAGGCAAACAAGCCTTATATTCATGCTACATTGGAGGACACTGTTCCTGCTAATGCAGTAGCAGCAAGAGAGCATATAGAATCTATTCTTAAGAGAGTGTAATAATGAGCTTTGTTCATCTTCATACCCATACAGAATATTCTCTACTGGATGGGTCCAACAAGATAAAAGAATACGTTAAAAAGGTTAAATCCATGGGCATGAACGCTGCGGCTATTACGGACCACGGCGTTATGTACGGAGTGATAGACTTTTACCGTGCATGCAAGGCAGAGGGCATCAATCCTGTGCTGGGCTGTGAGGTGTACGTTACTCCTGGAAGCAGGTTTGACAGAGAGGTAGGCCACGGAGAGGACAGATATTATCACCTTATCCTTCTTGCGAAAAACAATGAGGGCTACCAGAATCTCATCAAGGTCGTATCTGCAGGCTTTGTGGATGGCTTTTATTATAGACCTCGTGTTGATTTTGAGATACTTGAAAAATACAGCGAAGGTCTTATTTGTCTGTCTGCCTGTCTTGCTGGTGAGATAGCCCGAATGCTTATGCGAGGGCTATATGAGGATGCCAAAACAGCAGCACTAAAGTATCGTGATATCTACGGAGAGGATAATTTTTTCTTAGAGATGCAGGATCACGGTATACCAGAACAACAGACTGTTAACCAACAACTGATGCGACTTAGCAAGGAGACAGGGATTCCTCTTGTAGTTACCAACGACTGTCACTACACCAATGCGGCGGATGCTGACAGTCATGACGTACTTTTGTGTATTCAGACAGGAAAAAAGCTGTCAGATGAGGACAGAATGCGTTATGAGGGCGGTCAGTATTTTGTAAAATCAGAGGAAGAGATGCTAAGTCTTTTCCCATATGCCAAGGAGGCTGTGGCTCGTACTCAGGATATTGCTGATAGGTGCAATGTAGAGATTGAGTTTGGTGTGACCAAGCTGCCGCATTTTGCTGTTCCAGAAGGATACGACTCCTGGACCTATCTTAACAAGCTGTGTTATGAAGGCCTTAACAAAAGATATGATGAGGCCACAGCAGACAAGCTTAAGCCAAGGCTGGAATATGAGCTTACTACTATCAAAAACATGGGTTATGTGGACTATTTTCTGATAGTGTGGGATTTTATAAACTATGCCAGAACAAAGGGCATACCAGTAGGGCCAGGACGTGGTTCTGCGGCAGGTGCTCTTGTCAGCTACACAACAGGTATTACCAATATCGACCCTATCAAATACAACCTGGTGTTTGAGCGATTCCTTAATCCAGAGCGTGTATCCATGCCCGATATTGATATTGACTTCTGTTACGAGAGACGTTCGGAGGTTATCGCCTATGTTATCGAAAAATACGGCGCAGACTGTGTGACTCAGATTGTTACCTTTGGTACCCTCAAGGCCAGAGGTGTTATAAGAGATGTAGGTCGTGTGCTTGATTTACCTTACGGCTATGTTGATGGCATAGCCAAGATGGTTCCCATGGAACTTAATATTACACTTGATGATGCCCTTAAGATGAACCATGAGCTTAGCAGTCTCTATGAGACTGATGAGCAGGTGAAGCAGCTTATTGATATTGGACGATCATTAGAGGGGCTTCCTCGTAACACTGGTATGCATGCCGCAGGCGTTGTTATTGCTCAAAAGCCAATGGATGAGTATGTTCCATTGTCTAAGGGCGGTGATGGTACTATTGTTACGCAGTTTGTAATGACCACCATCGAAGAGCTTGGACTTCTCAAAATGGACTTTCTTGGTCTTAGAACCCTTACTGTTATCAACGATGCGGTTAAGCTGGTTAAGGAAAATCATGGTATAGACCTTGATATGGATGCTATTGATTATAATGATGCCGGCGCTCTTGATCTGATTTGCTCAGGCAAGTGTGAGGGTGTGTTCCAGTTAGAATCCACAGGCATGAAAAACTTCATGAAGGAGCTGAAGCCTCGTTCAATAGAAGATGTTATAGCAGGAATTTCCTTATACAGACCAGGTCCTATGGACTTTATTCCTCAGTATATTCGTGGAAAGAATAATCCTGAGACCATCACCTATGATTGTCCGCAGATGGAGCCTATTCTTAGTGCAACCTACGGCTGTATCGTGTACCAGGAGCAGGTTATGCAGATTGTTAGAGATCTGGCAGGTTATTCCATGGGTCGTTCTGATCT
>JABUSV010000064.1 GCA_021442555.1 Pseudobutyrivibrio sp.
CCCCAGCCTTGGGTGGAGTATAACGCTCTTGGAAGGCGTGGCAAATTTACATAAAAAATTGAGTTTCAGAAAAGCATGAGATACAGATATTTTCCAGGGATCTTCAAATGCTTGATATTAAAGGACAAAAGCTGTATATAGGCGGAGTTGATGACCCGGATGGCAGCAAGTATTCTGATAATACACCTACGGCACAACAGCTTAAGCAAATCAGTGAAGCTGTTCCAAAAGACGCTTACAGCATTTTGTTATCACATCGTCCAGAACTGTTTTTAGAATATCAGAATCTCAATTTTGATTTGGTACTAAGCGGCCATGCTCATGGAGGACAGTGTCAGATTCCAGGCATTTGTAAAGGCTTATATGCACCTGATTAGGGCCTGTTTCCAAAGTATGCAGGAGGGGAGTACAGCAGCGAAGAGGTTACTATGATTGTTAGCAGAGGACTTGCCAGAGAATCAACCATGTTTCCCCGATTTTATAACAGGCCTGAACTTGTGGTAATTTATTTGCTATAAATACATTATCAGCCTGAGCTGCAAAGGTAGTTTGCAAAACGACTATGCATACTAGAAAAGCAGATTTTTGACGGAGAAGATCAGATTAATATAATCATTTGGGATGTATCATAATGTGATTAAATATAAGATTCTAGAGAAATATAGAAAATGATTGATGGAGGATTGAAATGAACCAATTATATAATATGAGTACAGCCATAAACATGGCATCACTTGAGGACATGGATCGCAGCAGAAATCCTGTAATATTAGATTTCGCCAAGTATGATACCGTAAATCCTAAAATCGCCAAGTCGGCGCAACGAGGAATAATGTATAACGTTTGCATGACGATTGTGCCTGTTGGGGTTTGGATGGCTTTTAATTTTTTGGGATTATTATTACTTATACTTACAGCCGGGGCTATTGATGACTTATTTTTTATGTTTATTAAGGCGAGCACTGCTGTTATGTTAATAGCCACATTTATTATGGGGTGTATATTCCTGCCTCACGTGAACGATTATAGGAAATATGCGCTTTGGTATAATACCATGGATATGTTATTTGGTGGTTTCCCGGCAGAATTTCGTGTATATAAGGATTTGAGTCAGATTTTTCCTTCTCGAAAAATGGCAAGGGGTGCAACCATTGTTGCTGTAATCTGCGCATTGAACGCCCTTTTGGTTATGCCAATCATTGCAACCTTATGCTTATTTTATCCTGGAATGGAATGGGGTGTTGTTTTGGCAGCGATACTTGGAGTTGTAAGTTTTATTGTATCCATAAAAGAAGACCGCAAACGACAGATATATAATGCGAAAAAGTGGGAAGTCGTGGATGAGAATACATTGCGTGAGTTTTATGCCAGATAGATAATCCGACACCATGTCGTCTAACGTTACATTTGGCAGAACTGTATAGTTGTAGTGTATGCCGCTGATATTTCCGTAGAGGGAATGTCATGGGAAAATAACCGTGAACAATTGTGAAAATATTTGTTAATAAACAATGAAAAATCAAACAATAGCCTAAATTCATATGTGAGATATGCTACAATAATCGCGTTACTGTATAGGTTTACAAATGGGGTGACGTAAAGATTATGTTTAGTAAAATCAGTTTTAAAGGTGTTAAGGGTCTAATGCATAAGGGAATCACAATTCCAATTGTTGTACTGATACTTGTGATTACTATGTCATTGTCTGCAGCCATAGCTTTTTATGCAGATAACTTGAATAAAACAGATTTAGAGCTTTCAACACAAGCGATTGCGGCAGAAATAGCCACAGATTTGGCTTCTCTGCAGGTTATTGTAGATTCAATGTCCGTATCGAATAATCTAAAGAGGACATTCAAGGATATCGATAAGGCAGGAGATGTTCTGGAATCTGAGTATTTACTTGACGCGCAGCAGGAATTGGAAGCTTATCTTAGGCTAGCAGACAATATAACACTTGTATGGGTAGTTGACCTGTCTTCTGGTGATCAGATACGTTCTGATTACAATCTCAAAGGTTTGACTATTGATGAATATGACGCTACAGCAAAAGAATGGTATGAGCCTACTGTAAGCTCAGATGTAGCTATTGTTACACCTCCATATGTGGATGCACAATCCGGTGAGTTGACCACATCTATTATTTCGGTACTTCGTGATGGAACAGAACAGCTTGGTGTAGTTGGTATTGATATAGGTTTGGATTCTATCAAGAATTCAGTTAACAGTTATCAATTAGGAAAAACAGGATATTTTGTTATTGTTGGAAATAACAACAAAATAATATACAGCTCTCTTGCTACGGATAACATGGACGACCCTTTGGATGACAGCGTTGTTAATGCATTATCTACTGGGAAGGTTAAAAGAGGCGGTATAGGATATCGCACCAGTGTATATGACATCAATAAGGATTGGCGGGTTATTGGATTTTATCCAGAGTCAGAATACAACAGCGTATTACGTATGACAATACTGTTTTGTATAGTGCTTACCATTATTTCTGTACTTATCTGTATTTGGCTTTCAAGCAGATGTGCAGCAAAGGTAAACGCGCCTGTACAGGAGATATTGGCATATTCAAAAAGGCTCATGGATGGCAATTTTGATGAAGTTGCCAATATTGAAGAAGGGACAGAGCTGTATGATGTTTCCATAAATCTAAAGAAAATGTCTAAGGGACTGTCTAACTATGGCAATTATATAGCTGAGATTACAGAGAATCTTAACAATTTCTCTCAGAACAATTTCAGTGTCTCCTTAAAGTACGATTATGCAGGTGAATTTGCCAGCATAAAAACAGCTCTTCTTGATGTAGAAAGTAATATTTCTTCATTTGTTAGCAAGGTAAGTGAGTCAAGCGACATGGTGTCGGATGGTGCAGATCATGTGGCAACAGCCTCTACAGAGTTGGCACAGACCTGTTCAACACAGGCTGCTATAGCAAACAATGCGAATGAAACCCTAAGTACTTATAAGGAAGAACTGAACAACACCATCAGCTCATTAGAGGAAACCAAGGCCTTGGCTGAAAGTGAAGGTGTGGCATTAGAAAAGTCAAGAACCAACATTGATGAAGTAATCAGTTCTATTGATGCAATAGCGTCTACAGCCAATAAAATCAAGGACTTTGTTGATATTATTAATAATATTTCCGGTCAGACCAATCTGTTGTCGCTTAACGCATCTATCGAGGCTGCAAGAGCTGGTGAAGCCGGCAAGGGCTTTGCTGTTGTCGCCGATGAGATAAGAAAACTATCAGATGATTGTCGAAATGCATCCGAGGAAATTGCTGCCTTAATTGAGGATACTCTTAAAGCAGTTAATGCCAGTGTTGCAACTACAGAGTCAACCAATGCACTGCAGAAAGACATCTTTGATAAATCAAGTGCAGAATCAGATGCCCTTGATATAACCATAGAGCTGGTACGCAAGCAGGCTGAGGTCTGTGAGTCTCTTATAGAATCCATTGGAGAGCTGAACAAGGCTATTCAGTCAAATGCTGCTACATCTCAAGAGTCAAGTGCAGTTAGCGAACAATTAAATGCGCAGATTAGCAATCTGTCAGAGCTGTTAGGTTCTATGCATATATAAAAAATATATTCATTTATCAATTCTGGAGCAGGTTTTATATGCCTGCTCCTTTTTTATCAATGAACAAATAATAAGGTCAAATTACTTATTCAAAAAAGGGTATTGAATTTTAAGGTTATGAGGTGTATAACTCAAAGGGAGTTTATAAAATGGGAGCTTGTGTTACAGGCTGAGAGGAAGGTATAACCTTCGACCAAGAACCTGATTTGGATAATGCCAACGTAGGGATGCCTGATTATATTTGGGAATACAATAGAACGCTACGGAAGCTGCCAACGAGGTGGTTTCCGTTTTTTTATTACTCTTTGAGGTGACAGATAATGGTAAAAATTAATGGTGAACTTTTGGACGTGGCAGGAAAGACGGTGACGGAGTATCTGTCATTGACTGATTACAACACTAAGCGTATTGCTGTAGAGCGTAATGGTGACATCATACTGAAATCTGAATATGATACCGCTATTCTTTGCGAGGGTGATATTGTAGAAGTAGTTAGCTTTGTGGGAGGCGGTTGAAAATGATACCACAAAAAGAAGAATGGCTGGCTGCACTTGAAAAACGACATGGGAAGGTACTTCAGAATAAGATTTCTAATACTACGGTTGCTATTTGTGGACTTGGAGGACTTGGATCAAATATTGCTGTTTCCCTTGCAAGGGCAGGTATTGGCAAGCTGATACTGATAGATTATGACAAGGTGGATATTACCAATCTGCATAGGCAGCAATACAAGGCGTGTCAGCTTGGAGAGGATAAAACTAACGCACTGCGGAATAACCTGTTGGAGATTGCACCCTATATAGGTATTGAAACGCATACAACGCGCCTTGCGGAGGATAATATTACTACACTGCTGAAGGATGCAGATTTTATATGTGAAGCTTTTGACGTGGCAGAATCCAAGGCTATGCTTGTTAACGAGGTTCTTGAAAAAATGCCTGAGAAATACCTGATAGCGGCATCTGGGATGGCAGGATTTGATGATGCCAACCTTATTAAAACTCGTAAAATAACAAGCAAGTTCTATCTGTGTGGTGATGGAAAAAGCGATGTGAATGATGGAATAGGACTGGTTTCCAGCCGTGTAATGCTATGTGCCGCACATCAGGCACATATTGTTTTACAAATATTGAATTCAACTTAATAGAAAGAAGGAAATTATAATGGATAATGACAAACTGATTATCGGAGGACATGAGTTTAATTCTCGTTTTATTCTGGGTTCTGGTAAATATTCTATGAAGCTCATAGATGCCGCTGTGAAATATGCCGGGGCAGAGATTATTACATTGGCGGTTCGTCGTGCCAATACCAAAGACCAGGAAAACATTCTCGATTACATCCCTAATGGTGTTACTTTACTTCCTAATACAAGTGGTGCAAGAAATGCGCAAGAAGCAGTTCGTATTGCACGTTTGGCCAGAGAACTGGGCTGTGGTGATTTCGTAAAGATTGAAATAATGCGTGACAGCAAGTATCTTCTTCCTGACAACACAGAAACAATCAAAGCAACAGAGATCCTTTCAAAAGAGGGATTCGTAGTTATGCCTTACATGTATCCTGATCTCAATGTAGCCCGTGACCTTGTCAATGCTGGTGCGGCATCAATTATGCCTCTTGCTTCGCCTATTGGTTCTAACAAGGGACTAGCTACAAAAGAGTTTATCCAAATCCTGATTGACGAAATAGACCTTCCAATTATTGTTGATGCTGGTATCGGCAGACCTTCACAGGCATGCGAAGCCATGGAAATGGGTGCGGCTGCAATTATGGCAAACACAGCTCTTGCTACAGCTGGTGACTTGCCAATGATGGCTTCTGCTTTTTGCAGTGCAATCGAAGCAGGCAGACAGGCATATCTCTCTGGCCTTGGAAGAGTGCTGACAAGAGGTGCATCTGCGTCAGATCCGCTTACAGGTTTCTTGCGAGACTAAGGGAGGTAAAATGGATAATCAATTTTTTGTTGACTCTGAATATTTATCACCTGAAGTCCTGGCTAAAAAGCATAGGTTGGAGTCTGACCCTGGCTTCCGTAAAAATCATATGGAATACATGCCCGGTATGGAGATCATCGAGTCTGATGTGTGTAATAATGTGTTGACACATATGAATTCATACGACCCATCCGTTTATACAAAAAAAGATGTAGTAGCTGCTCTTGAACACACAACCTGTACCATAGAGGATTTTAAGGCTCTTTTATCTCCTGCAGCAGAACCTTTTCTTGAGCAAATGGCAGAACGTGCAAGACTTGAAACCAGCAAACATTTTGGAAATACAGTCTATCTGTTTACTCCGATTTACATAGCAAACTATTGCGAAAACTATTGTGTGTATTGCGGCTTCAACTGCTATAACCATATTAATCGTATGAAACTAAGTATGGAGCAGATTGAACATGAAATGAGGGTTATCTCCGATAGTGGAATGGAAGAGATTCTCATTCTGACAGGGGAAAGCCGTGGACAAAGTGATGTAAAATATATTGGTGAGGCCTGCAAGCTGGCGAGAAAATATTTTCGAATGGTGGGTCTTGAAATCTATCCTGTTAATACCGATGAGTACGCATATCTGCATGAGTGCGGCGCTGACTATGTAACAGTATTTCAGGAAACTTATGACTCAGACAAATACGAAACATTACATCTGCTGGGGCATAAGCGTGTGTGGCCATACCGTTTTGATGCACAGGAGCGCGCACTTCGTGGAGGTATGCGTGGAGTTGCGTTCTCAGCACTGTTAGGTCTTTCAGATTTTAGAAAGGATGCTCTTGCAAGCGCTTTGCACGTTTATTTTCTGCAGAGAAAATATCCTCAGGCGGAAATGTCCCTTTCCTGTCCAAGACTTCGTCCAATAATAAACAACGACAAAATCAATCCTATGGATGTAAGCGAAAAAAAACTGTGTCAGGTTCTGTGTGCTTATCGTATTTTTCTGCCTTTCGTTGGAATTACGGTATCCTCCAGAGAAAGTGCGAAGTTTAGAAATGGAATTGTAAAAATAGCGGCTACCAAGGTATCGGCAGGTGTTTCCACGGGTGTTGGCGACCACGAAAGCAAGTATACCGGAAAAGAAGATGATTCCATGCAAGGTGATGAGCAGTTTGAGATTAATGACAATCGCAGTCTAGATAATATGTATAAGGATATTGCAGATGAAGGTTTACAGCCTGTGCTCAACGATTATTTGTATGTATAGGGGATAAATGAAATGAAAGATTTTGATACAACACTATATTTTATAACTGACAGCATGGGCTGGACTAAAGAAGAGTTTTTGTACCGGGTGGAGGAAGCTCTCAAAGGCGGTGTAACCATTCTTCAGCTTCGTGAGAAAAACAAAACTACAAGAGAATATATTGAACTGGCCCAAAAGGTGCACGAGCTTACACGAAAATATAATGTTCCTTTAATTATCGACGATCGTGTTGATGTAGCACTGGCGGTTGACGCCGAGGGTGTACATCTTGGAGCAGAGGATATGAGTATAGATACTGCCAGAAGAATACTAGGTGATAACAAGATTATCGGTGCCACTGCAAAAACAGTTGATTGGGCACTTGATGTGTATAATCGAGGAGCAGATTATATTGGATGTGGCGCGATTTATCCGACCACGACCAAGGTGAAAACTGTACTGACATCCACTGAAACCTTGGATGCCATCTGTAAGGCTGTTCCGATTCCGGTGAATGCAATTGGAGGTCTGAATAAGGCTAATACCAACGTTCTTGAAGGCATCGGCATAGCCGGGATTTGCGTGGTTTCAGCTATTATGAAAGCTTTTGATCCAAAGGCTGAAACAGAGATTCTATTGAAGATTGCAAAAGAGCTGAAAACAGATTAATAACCAGACAAATAATGAGATATGATGATACTTTTGCAAAGGATTAATAAAGGAAAATAAAAAGGACTGTTATAAAAGTCTACATGAGCACTCGGTACTTTTTGTACCGGGTGCTTTTTTACATAGACTTTACATTACTTTACTTATAGATTTTACATAGCCCGTATATTATTTACCTTGGAATACATTTTGGTATTATCCAATAAATAAATATGAAGGATTACGAGGTGAATTTATGGATATTTTCAGTTTACTGACAATGATAGGGGGGCTGAGCTTATTTCTATATGGAATGTCTGCCATGGGAGATGGCTTGTCTAAAATAGCAGGAGGCAGGCTGGAGTACATATTAGAGAAGCTTACTTCCAAGAGAATCTATGCAGTACTTCTTGGAGCAGGGGTGACGGCTGTGATACAGTCTTCTTCAGCTACAACAGTTATGGTTGTGGGCTTTGTAAATTCTAAGATAATGCAGTTATCTCAGGCAGTTGGAATAATAATGGGAGCCAATGTAGGTACGACCATAACCTCATGGATGCTTTCCTTAACAGGTATTGAAGGTAATACAGTATGGCTTAAATTATTAAAGCCATCCTCCTTCTCTCCAGTGCTTGCAGCAATTGGAATCTGCCTTACCATGTTTTATAAGGAAGATGACAAGAAAAAAGACATAGGAAATATTATGCTTGGTTTTGCTATTCTAATGTTTGGAATGGAGACTATGAGTGGAGCAGTAAAACCTTTGGCAGATAACAAGGAATTTGCAGGTCTGTTTACAGCGTTTTCAAATCCTGTGCTTGGAATGGTTGTTGGAACTGTTTTAACAGCGATTATACAAAGCTCATCAGCTTCCGTGGGAATACTGCAGGCTTTGTGTTCCACAGGTGCCGTTAGTATGGGTGCAGCTATTCCAATTATTATGGGCCAAAACATTGGAACCTGCGTGACGTCAATTATCTCTGCCATAGGTGCCAGCAAAAATGCTAAGAGAGCAGCAGGTATTCATCTATTATTTAATCTTATTGGTACAGTTGTGTTTATGATTGTATTCTATAGCATTAATAGTGTAGTGCATTTTTCATTTTTGTCGAATTGCGCCAGTCCTGTTGATATTGCTCTGGTGCACAGTCTTTTTAACATAGGTGCCTGTATTGTGCTATATCCTTTTGCTGATAAAATTGTAGCTTTGTCTACTTTGATTATAGGCGAAGACAAAACAGATGATGAATCTGAGAAAAACGACAATTCCGACATTACGTTGGATGCCAGATTTTTGGATAACCCTGCTTTTGCCATGCAGCTTGCCAGAAATCTCACGAAAACCATGGCAGAGGAGACACTTGAAGCCTTACGATTAGCTATTGACTGTTTGAAAAAATATGATAAAAAAACAATAAAGAAGGTGTATGCCTTGGAGGAGCGCTCAGACCGATATGAGGATGTATTGGGAACATATCTTGTGAAGCTTTCTTCAAAAAATCTTTCAAAGTCTGACAGTCAGAGCATGTCTGTGATTCTTCACAGCATCAGTGATTATGAGAGAATTGTGGATCATGCTACTAACCTGGCCGAATCAGCCACAGAAATGAAGAAAAAAGAATTGGAATTTTCAAAGAGTGCCAAAGAAGAACTAGGAGTATTGGCCTCAGCTGTAATCGACATAATGTCCGATACAGTAAGAGTATTTAGTGCTGGGAACATGGAGGAAGCCAAGGGTGTAGAGCCTTTGGAGGAGGTAATAGATTCTCTGACCAAAGAGATTAAAAAGAATCACATCAGACGCCTTAGAAAAGGCAAGTGTACTATAGAGCTTGGGCTTATATTAGAGGATATTCTTACCAACTTAGAACGTATATCTGACCATTGTTCCAACATAGCGGTGGAGATGATTACCACCAGCGATGACAGTTATGATACTCATGAATTTTTTGAAAAAATGTCAGAAAGTGATAAGAAAAGCTTTGATAAGCGTTATAATATACTAAAGTCAAAATACACTTTATCCAATGATTAGGAAAAGAGGAAGCGACCATGGCACTTATATATATAGTTGAAGATGATGAGAGTATAAGAGAAATAGAAGAATTTTCACTCAAAAACGCAGGCCATAAGGTAATGGGCTTTTGCAATGCAAAGGATTTATATTATCAGATGGATAAGGTGCTTCCAGATTTGCTGGTGGCAGATATCATGCTACCAGATGAAAATGGAAATGAGATAGTTAAGAAATTGCGCAAATCTCCTGATACAAGGAGTCTTCCTATCATTATGGTAACAGCCAAGACTACAGATATTGATCTGGTAAAGAGTATCGAGGATGGTGCAGATGACTATATAAAAAAGCCTTTTTCCGTAATGGAATTAATATCTCGTGTAAAGGCACTTTTGAGGCGAACTGCAACAGAGAATATCAAACTGTTAGAACTTGATGGGCTTGTCATAAACAACGAAAAGCATGAGGTTACTGTTGACGGAAAAGCGATAGAGCTGGCTTATAAAGAGTATGAGCTTCTTTCTTTTTTGGTAATTAACAAGGGAATAGTTGTGTCGCGAGACAGCATATTGGAAAGAATCTGGGGATATAATTCAGTTGTTGAGTCCAGAACTCTTGACAATCACATAAAGACTCTTCGCCAAAAGCTTGGAGATTATGGTTCAAGGATTAGAACAGTAAGAAACGTTGGGTACGTAATCGAATGAAAAAGAAAATCAATATAAGACTTGTGGGCATTGCTATATTGGCAATGCTCCTTTCTACAATTACAATTATTATATGCAATTACAGTCTGTTTCAAAAACAAATAAAGACAGACCTTGGTGTTTGTGCCAAGCTTCTAAAAGAAACGCACTATTTTGAATCAGAGGATATCATTTCTCAGGAAATAGATTTATCTACAGACTTAGAGGAACTTCGTGTTACCTGGATTAGTTCGGACGGAGCAGTACTTTATGACAATGATGCAGGCACTGATAATCTTACGAATCACAAAGACCGACCTGAGGTGAGCTCTGCCTTTGAAGCAGGTGAGGGAGAGTCTGTCAGAAAATCCGACACCATGAACAAGAATACATTTTATTATGCTGTATTGCTTGATAATGGTACAGTTCTTAGAGTTTCAACGGAAGCGCAGAGCATATGGTCAGTTTTTTTTGCTTCAACACCGGTTATATTAATAGTACTTTTTGTTATAATACTTGTGTGTGTTGCAATCTCGCATTTTCTTACCAGACAGCTTATTAATCCAATAGAGGAGATGGCAAGACATTTGGAGGATACAAGACTTGATCCGCCATATAAGGAGCTGACTCCTTTTGCCAATCAGATTCGCGCGCAGCATGCAGATATATTGTCCTCAGCAAAGATGAGGCAGGATTTTACAGCCAATGTATCTCATGAGTTAAAGACACCGCTTACAGCTATATCAGGGTATGCCGAGCTCTTAGAAAACGACATGGTGTCGGATGATAATAAGCATCATTTTTACCAGGAAATAAAAAGAAACGCTGATCGTCTGGTGACTTTGATCAACGATATAATAAGGCTCTCAGAACTTGATAGGAGTGAGAAGAGACCTGAATTCGAGAAGATTGACCTATTTGAGGTAGCCTCACAGCAGATGGAAGCATTGTTAATCAACGCCAAAAAAAGAAATATTGAGATAATATTTCAGGGAGAGCATACCACGCTTACCGCCAACAGTCAGATGATAGCAGAGCTTATAGATAATCTGGTGCAGAATGCCATTCGTTACAACAATGATGGTGGTAAGGTGTGGGTAACAGTTACATCTCAGGATGGTGCAACAATTATAGTAAGAGATAATGGTATAGGCATCCCTAAGGATGAGAGGCAGAGGGTTTTCGAAAGATTTTACCGTGTGGACAAGAGCCGTTCCAAGGCTACCGGTGGTACGGGATTGGGTCTTGCCATAGTAAAGCATATAGTAGAATTACACGATGGAAATATTGAACTGACAAGTAAAGTAGGAGAAGGAACAACGGTAAAGGTTGTATTTTGAATATGAATACTGATAAGAAAGAAACAAAGCTAAACAGAATAAAGGAAAGTCT
>JABUSV010000174.1 GCA_021442555.1 Pseudobutyrivibrio sp.
TAGCCCACGTAGATTCCCTCTTCGTAGTTGGTGTAGTCCACGTCTTTCACGAGTTTTGGCGCCTCAACCTTCTGGTTGATTGGTTCTGGAAACTGAACTACTAACCCACGCGATTCACCAATTATATTCCTTGACAATGAAAAATTTGTGAAAATCGCAGCTGCCATAGGAGCCCTGGCGGTTCCGCTGGCTGCTACAAATATTACTTTGTTAATCTTATTCATAAATATTTCTTTAGACTTCTATTACCTTTTGTCCTGCCGCTTTAAGCAGGCGGTTCATAATAGCCTGTCCAATGGAAGGCGTATCAAAGCATTCTGAGAATATATAATCGACTCCCAGATAATCAAATCTGCGCAAGATATCATATAGATTATGCGCTATTGATTCTTCGTTGTCTCTATCCCCTATTACCAGTACTTCGCCTTTTAAATACAAATCCTTTGTCTGTGAGGTTGCGATTATTCCAACCCTCTTGCCATCAGCCAGATGCTCTGCAGTCAACTGGTTGATGACTTCTATAACCTTATCCTGACCCCCTTTTACTACCGTAAGCTCACCTTTAGGCGCATAGTGCTTGTATCTCATACCAGGCGCCTTAGGTTTAGCACCAACCGTAGTATCACTGTCCACTACTATAGCGGGGTCTATCCTCACTTGTCCAACTACAGATTCCAACATCTGTTTATTGATATATCCTGGACGAAGTATCATTGGTATATCTTCTGTCAAATCTATAATGGTGGACTCCAGCCCAATCTCAACTGGTCCTCCATCCAAAATAATGTCTATTTTGCCATTCAAATCTTCTGCCACATGCTCTGCTTTTGTGGGACTTGGTCTTCCCGATGTGTTTGCACTTGGTGCAGCAATCATAACATTACTTTTTTTTATAAGAGCTAACGCAACAGGATGTGAAGGCATCCTTACTGCCACTGTGTCTAATCCCCCAGTGGTCTCATAAGGGACAACTTCATTTTTGTTTACGACCATAGTCAATGGCCCTGGCCAAAAAGCATCAGCCAGCTTCTTTGCTGTATCTGGCAGATTTGAAGCTATAGCCTTAAGCTGAGAAAAATCAGCTATGTGCACTATCAGCGGATTATCTGATGGTCTACCCTTTGCAGCATATATTTTTTTTGATGCATCAGGATCCGTAGCATCTCCACCTAACCCATATACTGTTTCAGTAGGAAATGCAACCAGTCCTCCTCTTTTCAATACTTCTGCAGCTTCATTAATAGAAGTACTATTTACATCAATCTCATCTGCTTTCAGAATTTTTGTAATCATATCTAAAATTATAACACTTTTTCCTTCGTTTACAAATATTCTGCAATTACATTCCAAACAGCCTCGTTATCAAGTCCTATCTTCCAGAACGCCGCTCCTGCCAGCTTGTTATTATCCATAACCTTGAGCTTTTCTCTGATAGAATCATTATCCTCTATCCATACCTGGTAGTTCGCATCCTTGTATACAAACTCCGCATAATTCTGACCACATTCGTCTGACCATGCTGGTATAGCCTCATTATTCTTTAAGAACTTTTGAATACTGCCAAGACCATAGGTCTCACTTGAAATAGTTCCGTCAGAAGCTGTTTTCCACACCCTGCAGTAAAAAGGAATTCCAAGAATCACCTGCTGGGCAGGTACTTCATTGAGGGTATCCTTTACCCCTTGTTCAACCCATTCAATGGATGCCACTGAACCAGGGTCGTTTGATCCGCCATAATGCTCATCATATGCCATGATTATTACATAATCCGCATAATCTGCCTGCATTGAACGATTATAATGAGCTGAAGAACCAGATGGAACATAATTATCTACTGATAATATAATGTCATTCTTCTCACATTTGATAGAAAGCTCCTTGATAAACTGAGCATATCCATCCTTTGCATTTCCACTGAGTTGCTCTATATCTACATTGATTCCATCCAATCCATAGGTTATAGCCTGTGCTATGAGATTGTTAACCAGGGCATCTCGTGCAGATGTTGTATTAAGCACAACTGTAGTATCTACTGATTCCTCCTCAAGATTGCTGACAAGACCCCATACCTGGATTCCATTTTCATGACAAAAATTTACATAAGAATTGCTGCCGCTTGAAGCAATCCCTCCCTTATTATCCTTTAAATAGAACCATGTTGGAGAAATAACATCTATTGGTCCTATGGAACTTAATACATCAGCTATGGAGCTTTGTCCATTTGACTGATGCCATGCCAAAGATATGTCATCTCCTATGGAAATATGATTATATTGTCTTTCTGGTAGCTTTTTATCTATTGTTACAGACGTTGTTGTCCCCAGTTTTTTGTTTTTGATGTATCCCATTACACCATTCTCAGACATAACAAAGCTCCATTTGCCTGTATCTCTGATAACTATTATTTTCTCACCCTTGGTGCAATCTTCCAGAATAGGAGACTTAGGACCATTGAGCTTTCTAATCTCTGTTGCACCCTTGAGTGTGGTGTAATTGTAACTAAAGCCTGCTGTATTAATTGCTATTCTGTTAGGATTTACATAAAATGTACTGTCAAAATCTGTTAGCATCGCAAGATAATCAAGAGCAACATATACTGTGTTATCCTGCGCGCATACTATGTTGTAGCCAAAAGTACTCTTTGATTTGTCAATCAGATAATCTGCACTTCCAAGATTTGCTGTATATATCTCTTTGTCAGTAGCATATCTGAGTGTAATCTCTGATGCATCATACACATAGCCATCATCCAGATTATCCTTTAACCAGCCTATTTCCAGATACACATTACCATTTTCAAAAATGGCAGGGGCACAAGCCGCATCTTCTGTCACTTCCACATACTCGTTGTTAAATATTATGGCAACCTGATTCTCTCTTATAGGCTTGAAGTATTCTTCAAGCGCCATACGTTCATTTGTTGAGGAATATTTTTTTATTCCATAAATACCAACAATAAGTACGATTACCGCAAAAATTGCCATCAATATATACGCAAAAGTAGACGGCTTTCTCTTTTTTTTCTTTCGCTTCTTATTAGTAGAAGCTGTAGGTCTTGTATTAGGACGTCTGTTTTCTCTTTCGTATTCCATTTGGTTCTCCCTCCAAAATATGGTCTAGTATAACATATTATTTATATTCTTTTCTACTTTCTACTGATTGCATGGTATTTTATGCCCCATTTGCGCAAAAAAGGTTGCCCCTAAGGACAACCATATCTTTTTCTCTAACCGCGCATTCATTTTTTGAATCGCTTGTATTTTATTTCCAATTAATTAAATTATCAACAACGTCTTCTCCTCTGATTATTTTTTCAGAGAACAGAGCTTACGCCCTGAATAAACTAAAACCCCACTCCTTTCCGCAGCTACCCCATAAAATCCAAAATAGAATCAAAATCCTCTTCTCTCAAGGAAAACGGATCATTAATAAAAGGTATTTTTTTTACTTTGCAGCCAGTCATAGCAAAAAACATCTTTTTCTTTCCTTTATCATAATTCAAAGCCTTAAACCCAACATGATTGTCGTTATTTGTTATTTGCTTATTTAAAACATTTGCTATAAAATCTGCATACTCATTTATCTTCCAGGTACTGACACTTCCTATACATATGCTCTTGTTTGATATAAGCATTATTTCACTTGTATTGTCATCTAATATGTCAATATCATAGATGATTACTCCTTCAAATACTCTTGCAAGGCTTAGAGCTTCCTTTACCGTAGCCGAAACAACATAGACAACGCCTTTATACAGATACCCTACACTGTTTCCTATATATACAGGCTTTTCTTTAACCATATTATACAGCTTACTTTTTTCAGATACTTCTATATATAATACGTCTATCTTTAATACTGCCTGTAAGTAATTTGCCATGGCCAGACTCATATGAGTTACTCCAAGTCCTGAAGACACACCAACAACAGCTATTCTGTCTTTTGTGCCAATATCCTGATTCCTATACCTTTTATTCAAACCATCCTTCCTTTTTTATCATAGTGCCAAACAGTTTCTTTTCGTTCTTGGTTACTTCAAACTGCCTAAGTGACAAAGGATACTTATATACCCTTTTCTTAAGCTGCTTTGATATATCAAGGGCGGTAAGCTTTGTGGAAAAATTGCTAATTATTACACAGTTATCAGCATTTACATACTCTGGTACTGTCATTGACTTTTTCCAAAAACTGCCACTCGCCACAAAAATAACCAAGTCTGCATCTATATATGTTCCCTTATTCCCATAATCCAAAACTTTTATTCCTTCTGGAGGTTCGACTTGCTCTACTGTCTTGCCATATTCCATAAGACCGTAGAACTTTTTGTGGTATAAAACACCCCTGGACTTTTTGTACTCTGGGTGTTCCATATATAGACTCTCCAGCACCCTATGCTCTTTCTTATCCACATAATATGTCCTCAAACCTATAGTATTCAGATACGTGGTAAGACCAATTGCAATATGGGTTGCTCCAACTGCTGTTTCATTTGATACTACTGCTATTTCTTTTGCCAGATGCTTTCCTTTTCCTTTACTTGTACAACCTTCACTCTTTCGCAACGTAACTAGCTCTTCCTTAAGACGTGTAACACTTTCTATTCTCTTGTCACAATCCTCTTCTATGGCTCTTCTTATAATTGCATTAAGACGAAAACTATCTCTTTCAGGCATATACCGGGTCATATGCTCTATGACCTTACCAATTCCATAGACATCACATCTGACATCCATGGCTTCACTATTACTCTGCTCCTTTGCAGCAAATGACAGCGTCCCATAATAAGGGTATCTTTTTACCTCTGATATACGAACTGACGCTCCAAAATCAATGATTCTAACTCCTGCATCAGTCATAATAACGTGTTCAGGCTTCATATCTCTGTAAAGCACAGGTTCATCAAACTCATAGTGTAATCTTTCTATTACGCTACATATCTCAATAGCAATTTTAATAATCTGCTGTTGAGATATCTTTTGCTGTTCAAATAAATATTCATTAAGGCTTTGACCCCTAACGTATTCCTCGATTAAATAATAGTAATTATTAAATTTGCCTGCATCGTAAATGGTGGGTATCTCTGGTGAATTAAAACCAGACAAAAGATCTGCCTCCCTGAGAATCCTTTCTGCATCAGAATCGTCCTGGTGAATGGACTTGAGCACCCTGATATCTCCCAGGTTAGCATGCTTGACAAGATACACTGCAGTAGCTGCTGATTCGTGCAGTGTCATGATTATCTCGTACTTGTCAAATGTACCGTTTGGTATCATATTATCAGCTCCTTCCCATGGAAAAAGCATCTTGCGACGTCAATTTATATCACGTAAAAAAATTATATGCAAGTCTTTTTTGAAATTTCCACAATTTGCAAATTTTTTATTGCATTATCAATTATGAATTTTTATTAACAATCATTGGATTATCTCAATTCATTACAACTTCTGTAATATTGTCGTAATATTATTGTGATACCGCCCCACATTAGCTATAATGTCGAAGTTAGTCATTTCAAAAGAATTTAGTAAATAACATCTACTTGACACCGGTTATATTTGCCCGGTGTTTTTTATCAAATTAAACCTCAAGTTTCCTTTACATTAGAACGTTCTTTATATATAATCGTTGAATAATATTTAGAATTGAGATTAGTATGAAGATAGAACGTATCAATGAAAATCAAATAAAATGTACTCTTACAAGAGAAGATCTGGTAAGCCGTCATATGAAGCTCTCGGAGCTGGCCTACGGTTCTCCTAAAGCCAAAGCTTTATTCAAAGAACTTATGGAACAGGCTGCCTTTCAGGTTGGCTTTGAGGCAGAGGATATTCCTATCATGATTGAAGCTGTACCTTTGGCTGGTGAATCCATCATGCTTATTCTTACAAGAGTAGAGAATCCAGATGAGTTTGATACTCGTTTTTCTCACTTCACTAATTCAGATGACGATGATGACGATTATGCAGAGGGCTTTGATGCCCATTTTGCTCCTAAGCCATTTAACAACATTGCCGCAGATGACATCCTCAACATGTTTAACAGTTTGATCGATGAAGCCCGAGAAAAGATTGCTGCTGCTCCAGAAAAGGCTGCAAAGCGTGGACTTCCTGTTGAGATTTCTAAGATGTTTGTTTTTGAGTCTTTAGACGATGTCCTTAGATTATCAGGAATTGTTGCATCTTTCTATACAGGTCGTAATTCATTATATAAGAATCCTGATACAGGCTTGTATTATCTTACTGTCAGCAACAAAGGATCTACTCCTGAGATATACAACAAAGCATGTAATATTATTGCAGAATACGGCGATCAAACCCACTTTACAGTAGGCGCCGATTTATATATGGCTGAACACTATCAGGTTATTGTATTAGATAATGCCCTTGCAACTTTATCAAATATATAAAAATAAGGCACTGCTAAAATTGCAGTGCCTTTAATAATATCAGCAATTATGCCTGTGCATCTAAAAATGTATTGATTTCTTCTACAAGATCATCAGCATCAATTCCGTGTACCATTGCTGCCTCTTCGATTGTCTCCATCTGAGATGAAGGACATCCAAGACAGTGCATACCAATGTTAAGTAAAATTGGTGCAATATTAGGATCGATCTGAAGAAGCTCGCCTATCATTGTGCTTTTATTAACTCTAGCCATGTTTTTGACCTTCCTTTCTTATTTGCTTTCCTTGTGGATAATACCATGATTTTACACGATTTACAACCATTCACAATATAGTAAAATCGGTTAATTTACACCTGATTTTTATCTTATGCGGTAAAATAAAATGGTTAATGCACTTGTTTTATCAATAAGGGAGATTTATAATGTGCTTATTGATAAAGATTATTATTAAATATCAATTAATATTTTAAGGAGGATTTTATCATGGCATACGTTATTTCTGATTCATGCGTATCATGTGGCACATGTGAGCCAGAGTGCCCAGTAGGAGCTATCTCTCAGGGAGATTCACAGTTCAACATCGATGCAACAGCTTGTGTTGATTGTGGTACATGCGCAGGTGTTTGCCCAACAGGTGCTATTGCACAGGGCTAATATTTAGTTTATTAAAGGGTTCCGCTTTATTGCGGAACCCTTTTTCTTTTACTCATTTCCGTTGTAATGATGTTCTTTATTTGCAAATCTTGTATATTCAGGAAGCCATGCCAGCTCTACTGTACCAATGGCACCATTTCTTTGCTTGGCAATAATAATCTCTGATATGTTTTTATTAGGTGTATCATGATTGTAGTAATCATCTCTATATATAAACATAACCACATCGGCATCCTGCTCGATGGCTCCAGACTCACGAAGATCGGATAGCATAGGTCTGTGATCTGGTCTTTGCTCAACAGCTCGCGACAACTGCGATAGCGCAACAACAGGCACGTTTAACTCTCTTGCAAGGGCCTTAAGAGATCTTGAGATCTCTGAAATCTCCTGCTGACGAGACTCAGACTTGCCATTACCGCTCATCAACTGTAAATAGTCGATAATAATGATGCTTAAATCATGTTCTAACTTGTATTTTCTACATTTACTTCTAAGAGCAGAAATCGATATACCTGGTGTATCATCTATAATAAGCTTGGAATTACCAATCTTTCCGGCACCTTCAATAAGCATCTCCCAATCTGATTCCTGCAGATTACCAATTCTTAGCTTTTGAGCATCCACTCTGGCTTCAAGGGAGAACAGACGGTTAACCAACTGCTCTTTTGACATTTCCAGAGAGAATATAGCACAACATAAATGCTCCTTAACAGCAATATTTTGTGCCACATTAAGAACGAAAGCGGTCTTGCCCATTGATGGTCTGGCTGCTACAAGTATCAAATCAGAGCGTTGTAAACCTGCTGTCATATAATCCAAATCTGTAAAGCCCGTAGGTATACCAGTTACTGTACCTTTTTGTTTTGCAACCATTTCAATTCTTGCAATAGCATTCATTACCACCTGCTTGATAGGTACGTAGTCTGATTCTCCTCTGTTCTGAACCAGAGCAAAAATATCCTTTTCTGTTTTGTTAAGAATAGACTCTACATCTTCTGTTCCTTCAAAGCAGACATTTTCTATCTCCTGATTTACTTTTATGATAGAACGAAGAACAGCTTTATCCTTAACTATCTGCGCATAGGCCTTTGCATTAACTGTTGTAGGTACAGCCAATACCAGCTCACTAATATATTCAAGGGAGGCTATCTCTGGAGATACTCCCTTTTCTTTTAATTTGTTTTGAAGAGTAACCTCATCAACAGGCTCTCCCGCGTTATATAACTCAATGATAGCTTCAAAAAGTACGCCATACTGCTGATGATAAAAATCATCCTTGTGCAGCATTTCCGACATGGTAACGATTGTTTCTCTGTCTGCTATCATGGAACCAACAACAGATTGCTCCGCCTCTAAAGAGTTGGGCATCTGTCTTCTTATCACTTCATCCATGAAAATATCCCTTATAATTATGCTTCTGCAACGTGCACCTTAAGTGTAGCTGTAACCTTTGGATGCAGTTTGATTTTTACTTCATATAAACCAAGTCCTCTAATAGGATCCTCAAGTATAATCTTCTTTTTATCCAAATCCTTACCATACTGCTTTTTTGCTGCCTCTACGATTTCCTTAGTAGATACCGAACCAAAACTTCTGCCATCTTTTCCTGTTTTGATGGTAGTCTCTATCTTCCATTCCTCAAGCTCCTTGGCAAATTCAACCGCTGCCTCATAATTTTCCTGCGCTATCTTTTCAGCGTTTTGATTCTGAAGTTTTAAATCATTGAGATTTGCACCTGTTGCTTCTTTCCCTAACTTCTTCTTTAACAGCATGTTGCGAGCATATCCCTCGCTAACCTCTACAACGTCACCCTTTTTTCCAAGAGCTTTAACGTCAGCCAACAATATTACTTTCATAACTTTATTTCTCCTTTTTCTATCATCTCATCCAATGTATCTTCCAGTTCTTTTCTGACTTCATCAATGGATTTGCCAGATATCTGGGCACCTGCAATATTCAGATGTCCGCCACCACCCAATCGGGCCATAATACTTTGTACATCTATCTCATCAATTGAACGTGAGCTGATGTACACCTTATCATTAAATGCAGTAAGAACAAAGGACGCTTTTATTCCAACTATATTAAGCAGCTCATTAGAAGCCTGTGCTCCAACAACTGTAGGGCTTTCAACCTTGCTTTCTCTGCATTCTGCGATGGCAAAAATACCCTTGTAGGTATCTGCTCCACGCACAATTTCTGCTCTTGCCTTATAGGTGTCTATGTTCTCTCTTAACATCTTACGAACCCTTGTAACCTCAGCTCCATTCCTTCTAAGGAAAGCAGCAGCTTCAAAGGTTCTGACACCGGTCTTGCTCATAAAGTTGTTGGTATCCACAAGAATACCTGCATAAATAGCATCTGCTTCTGTAGCATTAATCTCTATCTTATCGCTAAAGTACTGCAATACCTCAGCTATCATCTCACTGGCAGAAGAAGCATAAGGCTCAATATAAGACAGGATTGGTCCCTCAATTACCTCTTCAATCTGTCGATGATGGTCAATAACGACAATATTTTTGCTCTGATTTAATAATTCAGGACACTCTACATAAGTAGGTCTGTTTGTGTCAACTACCATAACAAGAGTACGGTCAGTTACCATATTAAGAGCAACCTCAGAAGATATAAACATATCTTCTGCATACTCCTCGTTATTTGTAAAGCTCTCAATTAAAGGCCTTAGTGAGCCTGTTATATGATCCAGCACAATATGTACTGGTTTTCCAATCTGTCTCGCTGCGCAATACACGCCTATAGCGGCTCCAAGACAATCCGCATCGGACATCTTATGTCCCATCACAATGACGTCTTCTCTTGAATCCATAATCTCTCGAAGTGCCTGCGCCTTAACTCTTGCTTTAACTCTGGTGTTACGTTCTACTTCCTTGCCCTTGGCTCCATAGTATGATACTTTACTTCCATTTTTAATAACAACCTGACAGCCACCACGTGCCAACGCTATGTCTATTGCCATATGTGAGTACTCAGCACTCTGAGTATAGCAGGATCCACCTGTTCCGACACCCATTGATATTGTTGTCTCTATTTCATTTCCCATTTTGATGCTTTTTATATCATCAATAAGAGAAAATCTGTCTTTTTCAAAATCAGCCAAATATTTGTTTTGGAAAATAATAAGATATTTATCTTTCTCTAACTGTCTTACAATAGCTTGAGATGCTGCAAAGTATTTGTTAATACGACGATCAATAACAGCTTTCAGCATTGACTGCTTGGCATTCTCAACAGAATCAAACACTTCGTCATAATTGTCTACATACAGTAGCGCTATTACCATGTGTTCTTCATCTAATTGCTGCTTAACACTCAGATAATCGGTTTCATCATATAACAAAATTGCCACGAGGCCTTCTGTTTCATCTGCATTGGACACAATTTCACTTCCAACCAACGGACTTGAAACCTCCATACGTTGCAAACAAGCAAGATATTTTCTGTCGAAAAAATCTATATGTATGTCAAAACTGTCTGTTTTGGCTTTTTCTATGCTCTCCCTGGTAATCTCAGCAAAAATACTTGTGATACTTTTATTATATCCAAGCTGCTTATCAGTAACCTTGGCGAACTCATCGTTCATCCACATTATTTTTCCCTGATAATCTGTAATTACATATGGAACCTTAAAATTCTTAAGGAGCTCCTTTTGTACTGTCCCGTAGTGGATAGCATAGTCGATGATGTCTGCCTCAAAATGTTGCCTGTGCATTTTATAAAATAAAAAGGTAGACGCCGAATAGAATAATACAAATATTGAAATGATTCTTGCCAGGTTGGTATCGTAGAAAAACATTACGATATCGCCTATAACAAAGACTATTATCATATAGAGCGGAAGCTTAAGATAATTCTTCAGCCTTCCTTTATACTGTAGTGTTTCCATAACATATCCTCACTCAATTATAGTATGGGCAATATATATTAAAGTATATCATATTTCATCAATAATACAGAATAAAAGATTAATTTTCCATTAAAGTTAAAATAACCAACTACCGCCTCATTTTTTGGTTATTCGTACATTGTCATGCCATTACACTATACATATAATGGTATTTAGCTTGAGGCATCAGTTATGCCTCGCCTATATAAGTATTTTTAAGAGAGGGAATAAAAATGGCAGACATTCAATTAAAGAACATTAACAAGCTTTATCCAAACGGATTCCACGCTGTTAAGGATTTCAACCTTGACAT
>JABUSV010000121.1 GCA_021442555.1 Pseudobutyrivibrio sp.
CTTTCGGCTACAATGCAAAGCGTTTCTGAAAATGTTGCTCTTATCAACGAAAACACAGAAGCTGTAGCAAATGATGTAAACGGAATCGCAGAGAAATCTGCTGAAATCAACAATTACTCTAAGGAGATGAAGGCTCATGCACAGTCTATAGAGGCTGATGCCAGAGCACAGACACAGGCTGTTGAGAAAAAAGTTAATGAAATTCTTGGCGTATTACAGCAGGCTATCGAAGAAAGTCATTCTGTAGAACAGATAGCAACTCTTACTGAGGATATTTTAAATATCGCATCTCAGACTAATCTGTTGGCTCTTAATGCTTCCATTGAAGCGGCAAGAGCAGGTGAAGCAGGTAAGGGCTTTGCAGTAGTTGCTACAGAGATAGGTCAGCTTTCAAATGCGTCGCAGGATGCGGCTAATGATATCCAAAGAATCAATGGAATTCTCTCTAATGCAGTTAGAAACCTTGCTGATAATGCCAAGGGACTAATTGATTACATGAATGAGTCCATTCTTCCAGAATTTGAAGAATTTGTTCAGTCTGGTTCGCAGTACAGAGACAGAGCATCTTATATTGAAGAAGCCATGACAGAGTTTGAAAACAAGACAGATAAACTCAAGAGTGCAATGGATGAGATAGCAGAGTCTATCAACACAATTACACAGTCAGTTGCAGAAGGTGCAAGCGGTGTAGCTGCAGCAGCAGAAAGTACACAGACTCTTGTAGAGGATATTGATAATATCTCTCGTATGATGGACGAGAACTACGAGATAGCTGGAGACTTAAAGGCAGAGACAGCAATCTTTACAAAATTATAATGCAAAGCTGATACAGGCTCCCAAGTCATGCTTGGGAGTCTTTTTTGATAGAATTTATCATTTGTGCAGGTTGAAAAAACAAATGAGTTAGTCTATGCTAACCATAGTAAGTTTAATCTAAGAGGAGAAAAGCGATGACATTAAAGGAACTTGCGATAGGAGAAAAAGGAAAGATTATATCTGTTGGCGGACAAGGAGCTTTGAGACAGCATTTTCTTGACATGGGAGTAATACCAGGTGCCAAGGTAACTGTAATCAGATTTGCACCTATGGGTGATCCCATGGAGCTTAGCATTCATGGTTACGAGTTGACGCTAAGACTTGACGATGCGAAGCAGATTGAGATAGAAAAACTTGAGACGCCAGACGAAAACTGCGAGAATGGGCAAGAAATTAAATCTAACCATAATAAAACGGTACACCCTTCTATTGGAGAACCTGGTATTCATCACATAAAAGGAAGTGGAGAGTTATTGCCTGAAGGAACAAAGCTTACTTTTGCATTGGTGGGTAATCAGAACTGCGGAAAGACGACGCTTTTTAATAAGCTGACAGGAGCCAACCAACATGTGGGCAATTTTCCGGGGGTAACTGTAGATAGAAAAGATGGCGCTATTATAGGATATCCTAATACTCAGATTACCGACTTGCCAGGAATATATTCCATGTCGCCATATACTAATGAGGAGCTGGTGTCTCGTAATTTTGTACTGGAAGAACGTCCTCATGGCATAATCAATATCATAGATGCTACAAACATAGAGCGTAATCTCTATCTGACAATGCAGCTTATTGAGATGGGGCGACCTATGGTAATCGCTGTTAATATGATGGATGAGTTGACAGGAAATGGAGGCTCTATTGATATTAACAGGATGGAGGACATGTTAGGAGTACCTGTAGTTCCTATATCAGCAGCAAAAAACGAGGGAATAGACGAACTTATCGAGCATGCTATTCATGTAGCCAGCTATCAGGAGAGGCCGCTGAGAAGAGATTTTTGCAGCGAGGATGAAAATGGAGGTGCTGTTCACAGATGCCTGCATGGTGTAAGGCATTTGGTGGAGGATCATGCAAAGGCTGCGGGTATTCCCGTTCATTTTACTGCCAGCAAGATTGTAGAAAAAGATATGCATATTTTAGAGCAAATCAAGCTTGATGATAATGAGCTTGACATGTTGGAGCATATTACTCTTCAGATGGAAAAAGAGCGAGGCCTTGATAGAAGTGCTGCTATGGCAGATATGCGATATACCTTTATTAGAAACGTGGTGGCACAGACTGTAAAAAAGCCACAGCATAGCAAAGAAAGAATCAGAAGTCAGAAGATAGACATGGTATTAACTGGAAAATACACAGCAATCCCTGTGTTTGTAATTATCATGGCACTTACTTTTGTTTTGACATTTAACGTAATCGGGGCACGGCTTCAGGGACTTATGGAAACGGGGATTGATTACCTGATAAAAGTAACTGATATTGCACTGACATCTGCAGGCGTAAACCATACAATTCACAATCTCATTATAGATGGAATATTTAAAGGCGTTGGAAGTGTGCTTAGCTTTCTTCCAATAGTTGTAGTAATGTTTTTCTTTTTATCCCTTCTAGAGGATAGTGGATATATAGCAAGAGTAGCGTTTTTTATGGACAAGCTGCTTAGAAAAATAGGTCTGTCTGGAAGAAGTATCGTACCTATGCTAATAGGATTTGGGTGCACAGTTCCAGCTGTAATGTCTACACGCACTCTGCCAAGTGAACGTGATAGAAGAATGACCATTTTGCTTACCCCTTTTATGAGCTGTACAGCAAAGCTGCCTATATATGCATTTTTTGCTCAAGCTTTTTTCCCTGGAAAAAGCGGTCTTGTTATCACAGGACTGTATCTTATGGGAATTGTTGTGGGAATAGTTATGGCATATCTGTACAAGGGAATTATGTTCAAAGGCGAAGCTGTTCCTTTTGTAATGGAGTTGCCAAACTACAGGCTTCCAAGTATAAGAAGTACCATGCAGCTGATGTGGGAAAAGGCAAAGGATTTTTTACAGAAAGCTTTTACTGTGATACTTGTAGCTACTATTATTGTCTGGTTTTTACAGAGCTTTGATCCAACCCTTAATCTGGTCGAGGACTCATCAGACAGTATTATGGCAGGAATTTCAGGTTTGATAGCACCTGTCTTTGCACCACTTGGGTTATCGGACTGGAGGATAATAACATCTCTAATCTGTGGAATTATGGCAAAAGAAAGTGTTGTGTCTACGCTGGGTGTGCTTTTTTCAGTGCAATCCGGAGGAATAAATATGGTCTTAAGTCCATTAGCAGCTGGTACGCTGTTAGTATTTAGCTTGTTGTACACACCATGTGTTGCTTCAATTGCAGCTGTCAAAAGGGAACTAGGAGGAAAGTGGGCTCTGATGCTTGTAATATGGCAGTGTGTCCTGGCCTGGATTGTAGCTTTTGGATTTAGTCATATAGCTGGTCTGTTTATATAGGAGAACGTCTATGAATTTGATAGATTATATATTGATAGCAGTAATAGCAACCGTATTTATTATTGCGTTGAATAAAACCATAAAATTCATGAAAGCGGGTAAGTGCTGTGGATGCTGCAAAGAATGCCTGGGATGTAAAGATTTTTCTTGCAAAAGACCATAGTACGTGGTAGTATACCGATGTTAAAGGACAAGGGAGTTCTAGAGCAGTTGCTTTAGAGCGCCCTTTTTTCATTTTATTGAGGTTAAAAAATGAGTATTCATGAAGAGTGTGGTGTATTTGGCGCCTATAATGCCAAGTGCCAGGATGTTGCTTCCATGGCTTATTACGGTCTCTATGCTTTGCAACACAGAGGACAGGAAAGCTGTGGTATTGTAGTTAACGAAGACGGAGTGTTTACCTCATACAAGGATCTGGGCCTGGTAAGTGAGGTTTTTGAACGCGATGTCCTTGGCAAATTTCCAGCTGGACAGATGGTTGTAGGACATGTCCGCTATGGAACGACAGGTGGAACTACACGTAACAACTGTCAGCCTATAGAGGTAAATCATATCAAGGGAAAGATGGCATTGGCCCACAATGGAAATCTGAGCAATGCTCTTGATTTGAGAGATGAATTGGAGCTTTCCGGAGCTATTTTTAACACTACCAGCGATACTGAGACTATCGCATATATGATTACCAGAAAAAGAATGGAAACAGGTAGCATAGAGGAAGCTGTATGTGCGGCCATGAATCACTTGGAGGGAGCATACTCTCTTGTTTTGATGTCGTCAACCAAGCTGATTGCCGTAAGAGACCCAAGAGGATTCAGACCTCTTTGCTATGGTATAACAGAGGATGGTACTTATGTTGTGGCATCTGAGAGCTGTGCCCTCAGAGCAGTTGGAGCAGAGTTTATCAGAGATGTTGAGCCAGGAGAGATTATCATATTCTCGAATGATGGCGTCGACTCCATAACTGAGCACTGTAATACCAAGGAAAAGCGAACCTGTATTTTTGAGCATATATATTTTGCAAGACCAGATTCTGTTATAGATGGAATATCTGTGCATTCAGCCAGAATGAAGGCAGGAGAGATTCTGGCAAGAACATATCCTGTGGATGCAGATGTGGTTATAGGTGTGCCTGACAGTGGACTTGATGCTGCTTTGGGATACGCCAATGAAGCAAAGATCCCATATGAGATTGGCCTTATTAAAAACAAATATATAGGCCGTACTTTTATTGCGCCAGGGCAGGATCATCGATTTGATCAGGTTAAGATTAAGCTTAGTCCTGTTAAGAGTGTGCTACAGGGAAAGAAAGTGGTTCTCATAGATGATTCCATTGTAAGAGGTACCACCAGCAAGAGAATAGTAAAGCTTCTTAGAGATGCTGGTGCTACAGAGATTCATATCAGAATATCTGCGCCTGCATTTTTACATCCTTGCTACTATGGAACAGATATTGATTCAGAGGAAAATCTTATAGCTAATCACCACAGTACTTTGGAGATTGCAAAGATGTTAGGAGCGGACAGTCTGGGCTATTTGCCTCTTGATAGTCTGCCTGAAATGATAGGTGGAAGCAACGAATATTGTTCAGCTTGCTTTGACGGAAAGTATCCAACAACGATACCTTCTGACACAAGAAAAGATAGATTTGAAGGAAAAATTAAAAAATAGTTATTGACATGTAAATGGACAATGACTATTATGTGTATCAAACGAAACGGCAAAGGCGCCACAGATTAGTATTACTTTTCTGTGGCGCTTTCTTTTTTGCCAAAAAAAATCAGGAGGTAACGATATGTGCTCAATTATGGGAATATCCCGAAAAAATATTAGTAAGGAGGACTTCTCGAATAATTTTGCTGAAACTACCTCCAGAGGACCAGACATGGAACGTATCATGGAGTTTGACGACGCCATGTTGGGTTTTCAAAGACTTGCCATTATGGGACTTACAGAATCTGGTATGCAACCCTTTACACTGGGAAGTAACGCAGTAGTATGCAACGGTGAGTTGTATGGATTCAGAAAAGAGAAGGATGCGCTGATTAAGGATGGATATACATTTGTCAGTGATTCTGATTGCGAGATAATTCTTCCAATGTATGAAAAATACGGACTGGAAATGTTTACACGACTTGATGCAGAGTTTGCAATGATTATCTATGATGATGCAAGAAAGAGTCTTGTAGCTGCTAGAGATCCAATAGGTATCAGACCTCTTTTCTATGGCTATGACGCAAAGGGAGATATAATGTTTGCCAGCGAAGCCAAGAATCTGGTTAAGCTTACAGACAAGGTAATGCCTTTCCCGCCAGGTCATTATTATGCTGATGGTAAATTCGTGTGTTACTTGGATTTGTCAGCAAGACAGCAGTACACTACAGATGATGTAGAGTCAGCCTGCAGGAAAATCAAACAGCTGCTTGTTACAGGTGTTGAAAAGCGATTGGATGCAGATGCTCCAGTAGGATTTTTACTTAGTGGTGGTTTGGACAGCTCGTTGGTATGTGCTATTGCAACCAAGATGATGGGAAAACCAATTAAGACTTTTGCCATCGGTATGAATGAAGATGCTATCGATCTGAAATATGCAAAAGAGGTGGCTGATTACTTACACAGCGAACATCACGAAATAATCATTAACAAGGACATCGTTCTTGAATCCTTAGAGAAGGTTGTAAGCATCCTGGGTACTTACGACATTACAACAATAAGAGCCAGTATGGGAATGTATCTTATATGCAAGGGCATCAAGGAGCAGTTCCCTGAGATAAGAGTTCTTTTGACAGGCGAGATATCAGACGAAATATTCGGATATAAATATACAGACTTTGCTCCTGATGCAGAGGAGTTCCAGAAGGAAGCAGAGAAGAGATTAAGAGAGCTTTACATGTATGATGTGCTCAGAGCTGACAGATGTATTTCGGTCAACTCCATGGAAGCGAGAGTTCCATTTGGAGATTTGGATTTTGTAAAATATGTAATGAGTATTAATCCAGAGCTCAAGATGAACAAATATAACAAGGGCAAGTACCTACTCAGACATGCATTTGAGGAGGGAGATTACTTACCATATGACATTCTCTTTAGAGAAAAAGCAGCATTTTCTGATGCAGTTGGTCATTCAATGGTGGATTACATCAAAGAATTCGCAAATGGTCTATACACAGACGAAGAGTATGAGGCAAAGAGATGCAAGTATGATTTTGCAACTCCATTTACCAAAGAGTCGTTGCTTTATAGAGAATTATTTGAAAAGTACTATCCAGGCCAGGCACAGATGGTAGTTGATTTCTGGATGCCTAACAAGAGCTGGGAAAACTGTGATGTTGATGATCCATCAGCAAGAGTACTTAAAAACTATGGACAGAGTGGCTGTTAAGGCTATCTGATATAAAAAGCGTACAAAGGCGTACACTTCCGACACAGTGTTGGAGTGTACGCTTGTTTTTTTGTAATTTAAGGAGGTAGAAAATGACAAAGAACGTACCACAATTATTTGGAAGCAAGGTATTTAACGATGCGGTAATGAAGGAATACCTGCCAAAGGATACTTACAAAGCATTAAAGAAGACTATAGATGAAGGCACCCACTTACAGCTTGATGTAGCTAATGTAGTAGCACATTCAATGAAGGAATGGGCAATCGAGCAGGGAGCAACACACTTTACACACTGGTTCCAGCCTATGACAGGTGTAACAGCAGAAAAGCATGATTCATTCATCACTCCAGAGCCAGGCGGAAAGGTAATAATGAGCTTTTCTGGTAAGGAATTGGTAAAGGGTGAGCCAGATGCTTCTTCTTTCCCATCAGGTGGTCTTAGAGCAACCTTCGAGGCTAGAGGATATACAGCATGGGATCCAACATCTTATGCTTTCATCAAGGATGACACACTTTGCATCCCAACAGCTTTCTGCTCATACTCAGGAGAGGCGCTTGACAAGAAGACTCCACTTCTTAGATCTATGCAGGCTCTTGATAAGTCAGCAGTAAGAGTACTTAAATTGTTCGGAAATGAAAATGTAAACAGAGTAATCACTACTGTAGGTCCTGAGCAGGAGTATTTCCTTGTAGACTCAGAGGTTTACAATGAAAGACCTGACTTAATCTACACAGGACGTACACTTTTTGGCGCAAAGCCTCCAAAGGGACAGGAACTAGAGGACCACTACTTTGGAACAATCAAGCCTCGTGTATCAGCATATATGAAGGAACTTGATGAAGAACTCTGGAAGCTTGGAATTCTTGCTAAGACAAAGCACAACGAGGTGGCTCCAGCACAGCACGAACTTGCTCCAGTATTCTCAACAACAAATATAGCAACAGATCACAACCAGCTCACAATGGAGCTTATGAAGACAGTGGCTCAGCGTCACGGTATGACATGTCTTCTTCACGAGAAGCCATTTGCAGGAGTAAATGGTTCAGGTAAGCACAACAACTGGTCTATCTCTACTGATACAGGTGTTAACCTTCTTGAGCCAGGTAAGACACCTTCACAGAATGCACAGTTTTTACTGTTCCTTACAGCTGTTATCAAGGCTGTTGATGATTATCAGGAACTCCTTAGAGTATCAGTTGCATCTGCAGGAAATGACCACAGACTTGGAGCAAACGAGGCTCCACCAGCTATTATCTCCATGTTCCTTGGTGATGAATTAGAAGGTATCGTAGAATCAATCGTAAATGGTACAGATTACCATGACAAGGCTAAGCAGCTTATGTCTATCGGAGCTACAGTACTTCCTCATATTCCACAGGATACTACAGACAGAAACCGTACATCACCATTTGCATTTACAGGAAACAAGTTTGAGTTCAGATCGCTTGGCTCATCAGCATCTATCTCTGGACCAAACATTGTACTTAACACTATCGTTGCAGAAGTATTGGATATTTTTGCAGAAGAGCTTGAAAAGGCCAGCGATTTTGATTCAGCTCTTAATGAGTTGGTAAGAAGAGAGCTTACAGCTCATCAGAGAATAATCTTCAACGGCAATGGCTATTCTGACGAGTGGGTAGCTGAAGCTAAGAAGAGAGGGCTTGCTAACCTCAAGTCATCTGTAGATGCCCTTCCAGCATTCATCTCAGATGAGTCAATTGAGGTATTTACAAAGCATGGAGTATTTACTAAGACTGAGATCATGAGTAGATACGACATCATGTTGGAAAACTACCACAAGGTAATCAACATTGAGGCCCTCACAATGATCTCAATGGTTAAGAAGGATATCATGGCTGCAGCTTGTGAGTATGAGTATTCTCTTGCTGAGACAATCAATGCAAAAGCTGCAACAGGTCTCAAGCTTAGAAACAAGGTAGAGGAAGCTAAGCTCGTTAAGGCAGCAGAGCTTGTCGAGATGCTCTCAGAAAGGTTAGAGAAGCTTGAAACAGCAGTAGAAAAGGCAACTACAATGTCAGACGACTATGAGCTTGCCAAGTTCCACAGAGAAGTAATCTTCGAAGACATGAATTCCCTCAGAGAGGTTGTAGACGAGCTTGAAGTTCTAGTACCAAGCGACGTATGGCCTTTCCCAACCTACGGAGAGATTCTTTACTCAGTAAAATAATTTAATTTAATATTTTGTACAAAGAGGTGCATGCCTTGGCTTTATGAGTTTTAAGAGGCTGCACCCCACCAAAACCAAGATAGAAAGATTGGTTTTGGTGGGGTGCAGCCTCGGAGGACTCGAAAAGCCAGAGTATGCACCTTTTTGAATATTAAGACTTTATAGGAGGACACATATTATGACACAAGAGATTATGGATGCCGTAACAGGACAAACCTTTGCGGTATGGTTTTTAATTGGTGCTGCGCTGGTATTCTGGATGCAGGCAGGATTTGCGATGGTAGAGACTGGTTTTACCAGAGCAAAGAATGCAGGAAACATTATCATGAAAAACTTAATGGATTTCTGTATTGGAACAGTAGTATTTATTTTGATTGGCTTTGGATTGTTGCTTGGAGAGGACGTGGCAGGATTTATTGGAAAGCCAGGTTTTGATATTTTTACAAGTTATGCAGACTTTGACTGGTCAAACTTTGTATTTAATCTGGTATTCTGTGCTACCACAGCTACTATTGTATCTGGTGCCATGGCAGAGCGTACAAAGTTCTTATCTTACTGTGTATATTCAGCAGTATTGTCAGCACTTATTTATCCAATCGAGGCTCACTGGATCTGGGGCGGCGGCTGGTTGTCACAGATTGGATTCCATGATTTTGCAGGTTCATGTGCTATTCACACTGTAGGTGGTATTTGTGCCCTTATCGGTGCCGCTATCCTTGGACCACGTATTGGAAAGTTTTCAAAGGACAAAAATGGAAAAATAGTAAAGGTAAATGCATTTCCAGGACATTCACTTCCACTTGGTGCACTTGGTGTATTCATTCTCTGGTTTGGATGGTATGGATTTAATGGTGCGGCAGCTACATCAGTAGACCAGCTTGCTTCTATTTTTGCAACAACAACAATAGCTCCAGCTATCGCAACAGTTGTATGTATGATTTTTACATGGATTAAATTTGGAAAGCCTGATGTATCTATGTGTCTTAACGCCTCACTTGCAGGACTTGTAGCTATTACTGCATCATGTGATGTAACAGATGCACTTGGCGCAATTATCATAGGTTCAGTAGCTGGTCTTTTAGTAGTATTTGGTGTATGGTTCTGTGATTATGTACTTCATGTAGATGACCCAGTAGGTGCAGTAGCTGTACACATGATGAACGGTATCTGGGGAACAATCGCTGTAGGTCTTTTTGCTACAACAAGTGCTCCAGGCAGTGAGATTTCAGGTCTCTTTTACGGCGGAGGAATCGACCTTCTTGTGACTCAGTTTATAGGATTATTCGCTGTTGTAGCATGGACTGTAGTTACTATTACAATCGCATTTTTCGTTATCAAGAAGACAATTGGTCTTCGTGTAACAGAGGAAGAAGAATTGGCAGGACTTGATTCAACAGAACACGGTCTTCCAAGCGCATATGCAGGTTTCTCTATCACAGATATTACAATGAACATGGATATTAATGATAACACAGACCTTGGTGAGGGTGAGTACGAGACAGCACCTGAATACAAGGTTGACAGAGCAATTCCTGTAATCGCTGAAGCAGATGATCTTGATATCAACGGAGTGCCTATCTTTAACACTGGTATGCACAAGGTAGTTATTGTTGCAAAACTTGCTAAGTTTGATGCACTAAAAAAGGCTCTCAACGAGCTTGGCGTTACCGGAATGACTGTAACACAGGTTATGGGCTGTGGAGTCCAGAAGGGAGCTGGAGAATACTACCGTGGAGTTGAGATGGATGCTACACTCCTTCCAAAAATCAAAGTAGAGGTAATCGTAAGCAAGATTCCTGTTACGTCAGTAATCGAGGCAACCAAGAAGGCCCTCTATACAGGCCACATCGGAGATGGAAAAATCTTTGTTTACAATGTACTCAAGGTAGTCAAGGTACGCACCGGAGAAGAAGACTACAGTGCACTTCAGGATGTAGAATAATCGTTTTCACCCAGGTTTTATCAGGAGGCGCGCCTCCAAATGTACCTGGAAGAGGTGGGTATTCCTTCTTAAGCAAGCTTAGTACCCACGTCGAGTTTTACGAGGGGGCGCAGCCATAAATACAGGCTAGTGAGAAGTATTATTAAAAAAAGGCTTTACAAACAGGCGCAAAAGTTGTAAATTGTTTCCATTAGAAACAGACGAAGGCGTCTGAAGGTGTTTCGGTTATAGCCGAAGCAGCTTCAGACGCCTTCTTTTTTGTGAGTAGTGAGGAGAGAGAAAATGACAAAGCATG
>JABUSV010000221.1 GCA_021442555.1 Pseudobutyrivibrio sp.
ATACTTTTCTGCATCACTCATAGTTTCCTCCAATCTGTAACATCCAGTTTCAACAAAAGCTTTTATAATTCAATATCGTTGTTTCTATATATAGCACTGCACAATTCCTGCTGTAGCTTCTTCTTTTTTATAACACCGGTATAGGTACGATCCACATGCGCCTTCATTCAAGTCCTGATTTATTTTTGTATATCCTGCAGGTGCTTTCTCCCCTTTGCCAATGATTACCTTTAGATCTGTAATGTACTCCATAAAAACCCCTTTCAAAATACTATTTGCTCTACTTTTTTACACCAACAAAGTATACAAAGAATTATATTACAACATTTATGAATAAGCAACATTATCTGTATTTTATGGTTTATTCCCAAAATATGCTGATTATTAAATGATTCAAAAAATCACAATATTATGCTTTTATTACCCCACATAAAATAAAAAAGTCACTGTTTTTTCAAAAACAAGTGACTTTTTATTATTAATCTCTATTTATTCTGTTTCTACCACAACACTTGGTTTAGCTTTTCTTTTCTTTAAGATAGATGTAATACCTGCTATGAGGATTACAGCAACTACAGCATCCGCTGTATACATAAGCTTTTGCCAGGTTGCCATGGCATAGGTAATCTTGGCTCCGGAGGCAACTCCTTGCATTGCATTTGAGTTAACTACTGTGTAGAGCACGTGGTGTACTGCATTTCTCATGACTACAACGCCAGTTGGTGATGTGGTGTCTGTCAGCGATCCATCTGCAAATGTGTTGAGCATGATGTCGTTGCCTGCTCGAGTTCCAAGATCTGGGTCCATATATGCAGAACCGCCAAAATAATCCGTGATTGCTGTTCCTGTGAATCCCCACTCATTTCTAAGGACCTGAGTCATAAGAGAATATGTACCACCGGCCCACACTGTTCCAATTCTGTTGTACGAGCTCATAACTGCTGTGGCCGCTTTGATATCTCTTGTCTCTACGCCCTGTTGGCCATTATAAGTGATATTTGCTTTTGCATTCTTGATACAAAGCTCAAAAGGTCTTAGATAAATCTCACGAATAGCCTGCTCGTTGGCAAATACGGCCATACCGTTACGTCCGTTCTCCTTATCGTTGAGGGCAAAGTGCTTCAGGTACGAGTAAACACCCTTTTCCATTGCCCCTGATACTTCTTCTGTTGCAATGGTTCCGCCAAGCAATCCATCCTCCGAATAGTACTCATAGTTACGACCGGCAAAGGCACTTCTATGTGTGTTCATCGCAGGTGCATACCAACCGTTAAACCCATTGTTAAGGCCCTGCTCTCCAATGATTAATCCCATATCATGAGCCAATTCTGCATTCCATGTAGCTGCCAGTATCTCTTCTGCCGGGAATCCGATGCAGATAGCATCTCCACCGTTTGCAGATACCCATGTAGACCATCCCATTGGACCGTCATAATCCAATGTTGCGTTCTTGCCTACTGTAAGCATCTCTGCAGTATTAAAACCAGCATTAGCCAGCATAGGAATTACTTCCTCATAGTCCAATTCATCCAAGAGTTCATCCCAGGCAGGATCATCAAAATCCTTTCCTCTAAGGTCAATAAGCGATAAACCGTTGTCCTGTTTTGAAGCAGGCATGGTATCTGTGTATACCAGACTTCCTTCTACATTGCCTAGTCTTTCATCTGTTTTTTCATCGAATACTGACTCCAGAGAAGCCTTGATATCTGCATCAGCCTCTATATCTGCTGATGTTGGTGCAGTTGGAAATGTTCCTGCAAAGTCAGCTCTTGACATATTAAGAGGACTGCCCTCAACAGGTGTATCTGTAAATACTGCAGATACATAATCAAACTGGTTAACTGCAGCCACTTCATCACTGTCGCGCTTGTTGTTTTCGTCAAATATCTCCTGATTGATATGTGCTGTAAAAAGCTTTGTTGCATCATCTGTAGCAATACTACTCCAACTGTGAGCATTCTCACTCAGATAGAACTTGTAATCTCCCTCATCTAAGATATAACAACCATTATTTTTATAATCATAAGAAGCTAAGTCCTCATCATTAACAGTTATTGTAACTGTCTCATCCTGACCAGCCTCAAGTACTCCTGTCTTTGTAAAACCACATAGCACAACCTTAGACTTTTCAATTCCTCCAGTTGTATAAGGTGCCTCTGCATACAGTTCTACCACGTCTTTTCCTGGCACAGTGCCGTTGTTGGTTACTTTTACGTTGAAAGTAAATACACCATCGCTATATACAGGAGTGCCGTCATATTCTACATCAAAATCAGTGTACGACATACCGTAACCAAAAGGATATACAACTGCCGAATCATAGTCAAAGCCTTCGTAGTTACCAGCAAGAGCCTCTGCTGCAGCTGTCTCATAGTAGCGATATCCTACATAGATACCCTCCTCATACTCGTTGAAGCAGCCTGACTCATATCCACCGATAGAACCATCTACATTGCTGTAGTATATGTCATCAAAATTGACAAATGAAGGGTCCAGTGTCAGGTCTGACACATATGTATCAACTAGTCTGCCCGATGGATTTACCTCTCCTTTTAATACTGCAGCTACGCTTTGGGCACCCTGATCTCCAATACAACCTACCCAGACAGCAGCATCGATACCATAGTTTTCATCATTTAAAAAACCAAGTTCCATGGCGTTTGCTGTGTTGCAGACCACAATAATCTTGTTAAAAACACCTGCATCCTTGGCATCCTTGACATACTCTAACATAGCTTCTTCTCTGGAATCTAACTCCAGGTAGTGCTTAGCCTTGTCTTCTTCTGTCGTTGCATGCTCGGTCATATCTACAGGAAGGTCACAACCCTCTCCGCCAACACGCCCGATAAATACGATGGCCGCATCGTTGTATGATACCATATCTAAATCTTCTGGATAATCCTCAACAGGAATCTCAGCAATGATATCGTCCACAAAGGTAGCAGCCCCCATTGCTGAGATAAACCCGCGGCCCTTGTACTCTACAGGCATAGGACCCATGCCTGTCATCATCTCAACATTATGTACTTCTGTTGACATAGGGTGATTTGCATAAAAATCAAACAATGTATTATTAATCTTCATTCCATGCTCGGTAAAAGCCTCCTTGTAACTTACAGGCGAATTCTGAACGCCTGCTGAGCCAGCGCCTGTGTAGACAGGGTCTACACTTGTACGTCCAAAAAGTGATACCTTTGTTTCATCTTCAGCAAGTGGAAGTGCATTATTTTCATTTTTTAATAAAACAATACCCTCCGACTCTATATCTTTAGCCAGTTCCTTGCTGGCAGATAAAAGTTCATCACCAGAAGCGTAATCACTGGTGTAATACTCTGTGGTCAGGTTCGATGCATCATCAATGTTTGTGATAATTGCCTCTCCCTTTCCAAAATACATATTCATTACTGTTTTAAGAGGGCCAGTCAATACAAAGTTAACAACTACTGTAAATATCGCAAGTATTGCAAGTAGTACTGAACCTGCGATTGTACCTCTCTTTCCTTTTGTTTTATTCATATCCATCCTCCTTCTGATATGTGTGTATAAGGATATTATAGCCAGTAAAATCAGATTTTAGATTTTTGGTACGAATAGCAGATATAGAGTACGAAATGTAACTAAATGGTCAAATTCTTATGCTATAATTAGTCAATCGTATTGAAATGAGGGGTAAATATGATACAGGCAGCCATAGTAGAGGATGAGGAGCAGATTCGCTCCTATTTAAAAAACACGTTGATTCTGGCTTTTGAAGCCAAACAGCTACACGTAGCTTTTGACAGCTTCTCCACAGGAGACAGCTTTCTTAGTATGTTCGATTCCCACTATCACTTTGATATTATTTTTTTAGATATAGAGATGCCTCAGATGGACGGAATCACTTTATGCAAAAAAATACGAGAGGTTTCTCCAGACGCTCTGGTGGTTTTTATTTCCAACAAAGACGAGCTGGTGTTTCAGACCTTTGAAGTCCAGCCTTTCAGATTCATAAGAAAAAGTGAGTATAATTCACAACTTCCCAAGCTGGTAGATGATTTGATAACTCAGCTTAACAAAAACAACACCAAGTTCATCAGCTTTAAAGACAGCTCCGGTGATATTTTTTCCTTTGACGTACAAAAGATTCTCTATATCGAAGCACAGCGAAAAAACTGCAGAATTGTACTGGACTCAGACGAGAGGCTCATCCCTTGCAAGCTCATGGATCTGGAGAGTTCCCTGTCCTCCTATGCTTTTATCAAGCCTCATCGCAGTTATCTGGTCAACTGCAAACATATCTACTACATAGGAAAAAATGATATCAGACTGAGCAACAACGAGACCATTCCTATCAGTCGTGGCAAGACAGAGGAAGTAAAGCAGTTGTTCTTAGACTACACCACCAGATAGTTCAGGAGAAGATATGGCAGATTTATTTCAGAGTATATACTATTATTTCAGATTACTTGGTATAGAGGGCATATTACATTTTGCTTATTTGTCATATGTGCTATGGATATTGTGCACACCTAAAAAAGTATCCATCAATAAACCTTTATATATCTTAGGCTCAACAGCCATATTTGCTGCCTTTCAGTGGATTTTTTCTTTTGTTATTCAATATTCTTTTGACATGTTTTTGTCGCATTCATCACTGCCATACTGGTTTAATTTTGTGCTGACATTTACTCTGGCAACGATTTTATCAGGCATCCTGCTGTCTGGCTCTATAATCTACAAGATAACTTATATATTGTTTTTCCAGACTTTTATCTTGCTCTTCAAGGTTTCCATGTCTCCACTGTACCTGTTAGAGGCCAGCATGCCTGCTCTAAAGTATGAGGCGTTAGACATAGTAGCCATTATAGTGTTGTTGCTACTACTGTATCTACTTACTTTGCTTTTCAAGAGACACCGCCTCCACAGTACCATAACACTATCCAACAAATCCATGTTTTTTGCTCTGTATTTCCCACTGAGCATCCTAATATGTTATACCTTGTCCAGCAACATCCGTCTGGTTCATCAATACTCAGAGCCCCTGACTGCTTTTATCATTCTGTCCATACTGCCCATGGTCTACTATATACTCTGCACCATATTAGATTCATATGAGGAACAGCGTCTGTCCTCAGAGGCACTGATGCAGACCAAAGCCCAGCTTGCCAGATACCGTTTTTCCATCGAGCTGGAGGATCGCATAAAAAAAGAACGCCACGAGCTGAAGAATAACTATTTTTATATCCAGACTCTGTTAAAAGAAAAGAAATATGATGTTCTGGATGAGTATCTTAATAATGTGGTAGGCGAAAAGCTCCTGAGTCTCAACGAAATCAATTCTGGCAACAGCCTCATGGACTACATCCTCAACCGTAAGGTGGCACAGGCTCACAAGTATAATATCAAGACCTACGTAGAGGTACTGGTTCCTCAGCAGATGAACATCAGCGAGGACCTGCTGTGCACTATATTGCTGAATCTATTGGACAACGCTATCGAGGCCAGCCAGAGAGAGGATAATCCCGATATTCAGATTAATATCTCCTATGCCCAGAGCTATCTGGTTGCAATTATAAAAAATAAAACCTCCAGCAATGTACTGGAGACTAATCCTGAGTTGTTAACTACCAAGTCCGACTCAACCAATCACGGCCAGGGAATGAAAATAATCCGCCAGTCCGTGCACCGTGCAAATGGCATTCTCAAATTCAGTTATGAAAATGGATACTTCGTAGCCAGCGTTATGCTGCCTATAAACTGAGGGGTGCCTGTGGTTGTCTTTGAAATCGATACCCAATATATCTCCTTTACACCTAGCTCCATATATTAGGCTGTGAGCTTTACTTCATTCAAAAACCCTCGTGACATAATAATCACGAGGGTTTTGACTATACACCACAGATAATCTATGGTGCTTTATTATTATTTAAATAATCATTAAATGTATTCTAATGAATATCTAGCTGTTTCAGTGATTGGGAAACAAATACGTCCATAAATGTCACTCCTAGTTGTAGTAACAAGTGTCTTCTTTTCACCGTCTACCTTGTATACATTAACGTCACAATCTCTTGCATCTACTACAGTATGGAATACAACAGTTCCGCCGATTTTACCCTTTGATGTAAAGTCAACAACGCGGCATCCTTCTGCAACGCTGTCAATGTGCTCAAAACTTGTTGCTCTGTAACCTGAGTAACTGTTTCTTGCAAGGAAAGTAATAGCACTACCCTGACCGATATATACATGCATACCATCTAACTTACTGTTCTTCATTGCGCGAACTGCATCAACAGGGACTGTCTTATCTGTGTATGTTACATCAACAGAAAGTAATGTTTCAGCAGCTACACCTCTATCTAATGTATCTCTGTTAATAACAGGAAGTTCACTTGTAACAGCTTCCCATGTATTTAACGCTCTGCCATTAATGTTTGTTGTTTGCATAACATTAACAGGAGCTGGCTCTGGCTCAGGATCTGGTGTGCGCTCTGGCTCAGGATCTGGAGCTGGGGCACGGTCTGGATCTTCAACAAGTGCTTCAGGTACAGTTGACCAACAGTCAAACAGGATATTTTCATATTCACCGGTTTCGGAATTATAGTCTCCAGCGTATACTCCCATCTTCCAGTTGGCACCAAGAATAGGTGGCAGAGAAAGGTCATCTTCACCATATTTATTGGTTTGATAATACTTATTTTGAATCTCAAAATAATCACCTGGTAAAATAGTATAATAACGTTCTTTTCCTTCTTCATCAGATGTTTCATTTGGAATGAAACCATAATTAATACCCTGTGTATAATTCTCTACACAAATTCGAAAATTAACACTCTGATCATTATTTAGGATATCGCCAACATTTAATGCCAAATGATTTTGATCAGCGTTAGATCCCTGTTTGAATTCTTCACCTTCACCTGCAATTTCAGGAGCGATTTCAGATACATTATAAGTCTCTGCACATGCTGTAATAGGGGTAACTAACATAGCAAATGTTGTACCTGTGGAAATCAGAACCTTATTCATTCTACTTACATTCATGATAAAAACACCTCCATACATGAAATACGACTTATTGTCAGCAATAACACTACTATACCCAAAGATTATTTGCGGACAATCTCCAAAACATGTGTGTATTGTATTACAGACTACCCCCCCTTCAAGTAAATATCAGATATTTCATCGTTATTTCACAATTTGTAATTACAGATTGTCTCATGAACTATTCTTGGATTTTTATCCACACATAATTATCACAATTATTTATATAATGAGTCATATGTAGTTTTACAAATAACTGTGGGAGGTTTAGAAAATGCTTAGAACCAAACTATCGCAAACAACAGTACATATTACGGTTGCTGCTCTTATTTTTTCATTTGTCATGTGCTTTGCTGTATTAGCAAAGCCTGTTAAGGTGGAAGCAGCAGAATCAGACCAGCTTGTAACATATTACAAGGGAATACTCTATCAAATGTTTGATGCCAAGGAATACGCTGCCCAGTATCCCGAGGTGGCTAAAAAATGTAGAAACCAGCCTGATATGTTATTCGATCATTTCCTAAAATATGGCATTTATTCAGATATGCGTTCAGACACATTTGTACCTGATTGGAGCGCAAAAATATTAACTGCCATTGTAAAGCTGTGCATTGGCGACCAGAGCGGGAAAAATGTTGCTGAGTTGTTGGCAGCATTTGCCATGGATCCTGCTAACACAGAGGTTGTTATCAGATTGAATGAGATACTTGATTCGTATGTTGCAACAGGTATGCCTCCGATGGAATACGTCATCCAGGTGCCAGTGGCAACCGCAGAGCCAACCGGTGAGATTGCTCCTCCAACTATAACGATGGTATATTTGAGCCAGTGTCCAGAGGGAATGGCAGCTCTTGCCAACCTCAATATTGATGCACTTACAATGTTTATCATAGATATGCCTGTTTGTGGCATAGAATATGACGAGGACTCTGGGGACACATACTCAGCGCCTATAGATTTTGCAATAAATATTGTTGTTAACAACGGCGGAACTCTCAGAGTGGATGATCATTTATTTGCAGCCGGAAACATAGAGATTAAGTCCAATGGTCAGCTGATTATCAACAAGAACGAGAACCTGACGAATGAAGACATGGACGGGGTTTATTTCCAGGGTAATATAGCCAACGCTGGAACATTTACAAATAACAACTCAATCTATGTAAGTGGTACATTAACCAATTCAGGTACATTAACCAATGGTGTTAACGCAGTAGCTACTTTTGGCAGTGAGCAAGTATCAACTGTCAACACTGGCACAATCGTTAACAATGGTGAAATGGAGCTGTCATCAACAGAGGCACCTACTATTAACTCTGGAACGATCACTAACAACGGAACGATGTACATCCAGCGTGATTACCACAGCTCTCAATACGGTATCTTTGAAAACAGCGGTACCGTTGACACTACTAATGGTAAGTTAGTGTTAGGAGAAAGCACAAGCCTGACTCAGCAGGATGGTGGAACCATTATCGGCGTAGAGAGCTATACATTAAACAGTACTCCATATAGATCAGAATCTACAGTCATTCCAGCAGATAACACTGTCACAGACAACATTGCCAACGAAGACGAAGGCAATCGTGCCACACTGACATTTACTGGTACAGATTACGTGGAACCTGAGGGAGATCCCGATTAGTATTTGAATAGATAATTATATTTCCAAAAAACAAACCTCCGACCATGCCCAAAGCAAAGCTTTTGGTTAGTCGGAGGTTTTTTCTAAGGTTTCAAAGCCTGCCAGGCATACAAAGCCTATATCTTTTATTTCGTTTTTCATATTGCAGCAAACTGTCTTATCTGTAAGTCCAGCTCTTCTATTCGACCTAAAAATGACATAAAATACCCCTTATGCAATGTTACTGAAAGTCTTTTCACTGAAATACTTTTCAGTAACATTATACAAGTGGGGGTAAATATAAAATGCAATAGTCCAAAAAATCTTTTAAAAAATTATTTCAAGCAGGAATGTATTTACAGAAAAATTTTCATAGGCTCAGCCTGCACGTTGTATTGTTTTGTGTCCGTCATGTCAGCCATGTTAGTATATCCTCTGTTGCTTATTGTAATCTAACTGTATAACTTACTTCTTTAGGTAGTAACTCCGAAATGTCTTTATTATCAACTAATAACATCCGTAATTCGGTCACATAATCAGTTATATCCGTAATCCTTATAATCCATTCTTTTAGATACTTCTCAACAAGCTCACCTTTTATACCGATTTGAATAGAACGATAATCTAATGGATTCCCATATATATCTCGTTCTGGATCCCATTGAATACGAATATCTGATTCATTTAGCGATCTTTTCCACTCTTCAACACTTCCATATTCCTCTGAATCATATTTTGTAGAAACAGCCTTATTTACTAAATAATCAAATGCATCTCTTTTTATTTCAATTGCCAATATTCGTTCTTGATTTTCTTTTGTTGCCCATCCACTTCTGTACATCATCCATAAGAATGAAGTTTTAATCCACGTCATTCTATTTCGATTAAAATATGTGCCAAATATTCCATCTTCCAAAACTTGATCTGCTATCTTATGATTGAATGCTTGATATACACGAATTGATTTCGAATCATATACTGCTCTAATATGATTGTCTTTATCATATAGGGCTTTTGATAAATATTTATCATCATGTAATACTATATTATTAGTACTATAAGTTTTTTCGTATTTCATCCAACCCCTTTACCAATGCATCACTAATAATACTTACATTATTATCATATTGATTACCATTGTTAATAATTATTTCTAGTACCTGTTTTAGCATTCCATCTACTATTATTGTAACACCTTCCACTCGTTCTCCTGTTTTTTCATTTTCAAAATTTTCAGATATAATTGTAAGTTTTCTATCCATATGATTTTATTCCCTCCTTTACTATTCCCAATACCTATCTCGAATTGGTATCAGACTTAAAAAATCCTCATATTCCGATACCCATCCATCAGGAATATAGTCCTCGTATGAGGCATCCTCTCTATACATTGAAATCAGATGTTTTGAATCAAAATTGACATATAAGCTTGGATAATAATCTTCCTCTAAATTTTTTTTAAATTCTTCAGCAAGTTCATTATAGCTCCAAATATCGTTTTTTATTCTATCCCAAAAAACAGGAATTTGAATATCATTCATTTCTAGCAAATCTCGTCTGATAACCTCAATAGAATTTATATCGACCGTATATCCCTTTTCCTGAAATTCATAAATACGTTTATTATAATCTAAATACCATAATTCTTTATATGATACATACCAATATGCGTTGTCATTATATATTGCATATACAATAATATCATCGTTAATATCTATCATCATCCGCCTCCTTTAATAATTCTTCCATTGATTGAGTATTCTTCAATCCACTCTACCCAAGGTGATGGAAATTCAACACATTTTCCCGGTGTTGTTACATCAGTCAATTTGGGATTACTACTTCCTCTATTTCCAGCTTGAGGAACCATGTATTCATTTACCATATCATCAAACCACTTCGGAACTTCAAATTCATATATGTCTGCCCCTTGTCTTTTATTATTAATATAATACTGTGCATGCTCACCATTATCTATACTAATATTTAGATTCTTGTCATGATTCGTTATAATAATATTGCCATTGTCATCTATGATAATTCTCTGCTGACTTGCTTTATTTCCGTTTCCTCCTTGAACCCTTCTATATGTTACCGTATCATTACTTCCTTCATTTCCACTTCCACTATTGTCGGTTTCTTCAACACAATTTCCTACATTTTGTGTCTCACCACCATTATTCTCAGGTTTACTCTCGGTATTCTTTACCACAGCCTTATGCAGCACATGCTCACCCTCGTATGCCAACATTGATGCTACTCCTGCGATGGTGGCATTCTTTA
>JABUSV010000187.1 GCA_021442555.1 Pseudobutyrivibrio sp.
GTAGCACTGTCGTTTGATGTATTAACAGACTCTCTAACCTCACGTACAACCTCCTCCATTCGAGACGAGTTGTTTACAATCTTTGAGAAAATAGCCTGCAGCTTGCTCATGAAGGTATTGATACCATTTCCAACTGCTGCCATCTCAATATTTCTGGCCAAAGTAACTCTTTGAGTAAGATCACCATTTTTATTATCTATATTGCCTATGATTCCATCAATTTCAGACTGAGTAGTGGAAAGTGGTTTTACAACCATGTTTAAAACAACAAACACAGCCACAACAAGCACTATTAAACTAAGAAGGATCGCACCGATGCTGGTAGCCAAGGAAGCGGTATATGCCCCCTGAAGTCCTGCCACCTCTTCTGTAGTAGTATTATTTATGTCTGCTCTTATATTTGCTATGCATCCTTCGATTGTATTTGCATACTCTTTTACAGCACCGTTAGCAAGACCATAAGCTTCGTCCGCCTTACCTCCTGCCGAATATGCCATGAGGTTCGCTGATTCATATTTCAGTCCCTCATATGCTGTCATCATGTTGGTATAATCAGACTGTGTATCTTCGTCTACATATTTTTCGAAAGCAGTGAGCTTATCTTCTAATGTAGCCTCCTGAACTCTGATATTATCAACAAGACTAATCATGGTTCCAAGATCTGTAGCAACCACATGTGATAATCCGAGATTGTGGATATTTAGAGTATACTGCTCTATATCAGCCAGTTCCGAAACCGCAACCATTGAATTGCTTACGATTTTATTGGCTTCCCCGTTTATTTTACCAATATTAGACAACGTTATAATGTTTGATAATACCGCTTCTAGTCCTAATACGAATACTGGCAACAGTATCAACAGTTTTGAGCTAATTAACTTATCTTTATTGTCTGTCATGTTTGTGCCCCTCCTTTACTGTGCTACAGAAGCAGTAATTCCTGCAACCATTCGATCCATAAGTTCCTGCAAATCTTCTCCGGTAGCATTGTGGTTCGCCATTTTATTTCCGTATACAGACATTGGATCCCAATAGCTATTACCTACTCGCTGTAATACGCCATACTCTGCCTGTGCTGTTACTGCTGAAATAGAAGGAACAAGAGTAATTGCATCAGATGATGCAGCATTAAGGTTAGATGGTCCAAGCTGTGCCATTTCAAATCTAAGATTCTGGTTCTGCTCATTTGTCAGCCACTCAGCCAGCTTTGCTGCCCATTGTGGATTCTTAGAATATGCATTAACACCCATATACTTGTATCCCTTGAAGGAAGCCATCTGAACCTGCTGTCCTGCTACAGTATAAGTAGGAAGTTTACATGCACCTACACTGTCCCCCCAGGCGGCCTTCATCTCTGTAAATTTCCAACATCCAGATACACCTGCGATTACAGATCCATCATTTGCACCTGCCGCCAGTGCGTCGTCTCCGCCATTTTTAAACCCAGAACTTGCAGCTATTCTAAGCATTGCATTTGCTACATCAACTCCCTTAATAGGTGTATCTGCAGCGTTCCAGTTACAATGGTTTGTTACACCGTCATCATTGATACCAAAATCAAATCCACAGTTACCGAAAAATGAATACAGATACCATCCACTGCCCCAATCCATTGTAATCAGCTTGCCGTTTGCCTCGCAGACAGCCAGTATTCCATCCATTGTCTGTAGATCTGCATCTGTGAAATAATCTTTGTTATAATATAAGAAATATCCATTATCAGCTGTCATAGGATAAGCATACAACACGTCGCCAATTGTAGCTGCTTCAACGGAGCCTGCGTTGTTTGCCGCCTTTACCGCATCCTGATTTGCTATTGGATACAATGCACCTCCTGCAGCAAGCGCGCTTATCTGGTCATCTGCTATTGGAAATACATCTGCAGCCCCATGTACGTCGCTAAGGACATTATTCTTGGTGTCCGCATCATTTGAAGCCTCCAGCACAATATCAAACTGCTGTTGAGGATACTCTGCAACAAAAGAATCAATCATTGTCTGAAGCACAGGCCAGTTCGATTCTTCAGCCCATACTCTAAGGCTAACAACACCATCTACCACTGATGGTTCTCCCGAAGTCTCTGATACCGCATCAGGTACCTGTTCTGGCGTTGCAGCAGCTGCGCCACAGCCAACAAAAAGTGTTGTTATCAACAGTGTAATCATTAGTAATGCAATTGATTTTTTCATAGGATATTCCTTTCTCGCATATTTTTCCTAACAATACACCATATCTATGTAATAACTGTGTATTATTCTCTTTTTTGAATAATTCTTATCTGGCTAAAATATGGGCAAAAAAACAGGTAAGTGAGCCTCAACGCACTTACCTGTTTTATTAAATCTGTATTTAATAATATCTATCTTACCAGTTCTTTTACCAACTGCTTCATTGTCTCTTTGTTGGCATCATTCATTGTAGATTTTATGGTGACAACTGGCTCAAGAACTGTAATATCCTTCATTGACTCAAGCTGTTCACGCATCTTCTTTGCAGCCATTGGACCCCATGAACCGTTCTCGATAAGTCCAACTGTTCTCTTCTGGTATGCCTTAGCCGCAAGATGACTAAGGAAATCGTTCATAACAGGGAACAAACCTCCATCATAGGTTGGTGCTGCAAGAACAAGTCTGTCATAACGGAAAGCATCCTCAATAGCCTCTGCCATATCATCTCTTGAAAGATCTGCTATGGATACCTTTGGTGCACCTGCGGCCTTTAGCATTTCTGCAAACTCCTCAGCAGTCTTTTTTGTGTTACCATGGATAGATGCATATGCTACAAAGATTCCTTCACTCTCAGCCTCATACTTGCTCCAAGTGTCATATAGACCAATATAATAGCCCAGGTTTTCCTTGAGGATAGGTCCGTGAAGTGGACAAATAGTCTGAATATCAAGGGTTGCAGCTTTCTTAAGAAGTGCCTGCACCTGAACACCATACTTACCACAGATATTAAAATAATATCTTCTGGCCTCGCAAGCCCAGTCCTCTTCTACGTCAAGCGCTCCAAACTTTCCGAATCCGTCTGCTGAGAAAAGAACTTTTTCTTTCTCCTCGTACTCAACCATAACCTCTGGCCAATGAACCATAGGCGCCATGAAAAACTGTAATGTGTGTTCTCCAAGAGAAAGCTTGTCTCCCTCAGCTACTACAACTTTCTGCTCATCAGTAAGCTCAAGGTCAAAGAACTGTGGCAACATGTTAAAGGTCTTAACATTACCAACAAGCTTCACTGTTGGATATTTTTTTACAAAATTATCAATGTTAGATGCGTGGTCTGGCTCAAGATGTGACACCACAAGGTACTCAGGCATTCTGCCATCCAATACCTTCTCCACATTATCAAACCACTCATCTGTAGCTCTCCAGTCAACGGTATCCATTACTGCAATCTTCTCATCTAAGATAACATATGAATTGTAAGATACACCATTTGGAACTACATATTGGCTCTCAAACAAATCGATCTTGTGATCGTTTGCACCAACATACTTGATTGAATCTGAAATAACTACTTCACTCACTTTAATAAACCTCTCTTTACTTTATTCTTCAAATTTGACTGGTGGTGCCGGTCTGTGCTTTGCTGTATATTCATCAATGTCAAGTCTGATAACACTTACAATAGAAACCAGCTTTTCATCAAATTCAAAATCTTTTCCTGTCTGTGCTTTCATTAGCAGTGCCATAGCTTTTTCTTTCTCGGCTACGTCATCTACTATCACAGCTTTACCCCTTCCCATCAGGGAATAATATGCTACACCATACTGGCAGGCAATCTTGCCAGCAAAAGGCTCTACGCCACATTCCATTTCAAAACAACAGGTGGCATTCTTGCCTATCACATCGAGTTTATATCCTTCCACTGCAGAATGCAAATACAAAATTATTTTACCATTCTCAAATGTATACCCATAATTCATAGGAACAATATATGGCGTTCCTTCATCTATTAAACCTAGATGTAATATTTTGCTTTCTTGCAATATCTTTTGGATTTCTACTGGATCTGTAACTTCGAACTCTCTTTTTGTCATCTTCTTCTCCCTGGATATTATATCGCAGCCAATATATTCATGTTGCGAATGTTTCCGTCATCAATTTTATCATTTACAGAATATGCATGCTTTTCCAAGTCTCCACATATGGCCTTGGTCAAGCCATACTTATTTAGCTGAACTATCATATATGTAGCCACATTTTCTATAGCAGCATATTTCTTTTTTGCAATATTTTCAGCCCTGTGATCTGACATCAAAAGATATGATAACAATTCTGTCAGCTCCTGTGAATCCTCTAATTGCGATAAAGCTCTAAAACTCCACTTATAGTATGGCATATATTTGCTCTGTAGTAAAAATGATGCCTTAAGCGCAGCATCCACAAACTCATTGCAGGCTATCTGTGCTGCTTCTATTTCTCCATGTTTGAGACATCTGGTATAGTTGTACTGGCCAGCTTGTGCCATAATCAACAAATTGCCAGCTATACGCTTTAATCGAATGTCCCTTGGCATATCCATGATTATTTCTCTTATTCTGGTAAACTCACCATAGTTATCCAAATATACCTGCCCATTTACAGCCTCAGCCAATGCATAATCTGGCAACGTAAGCCACTGTTCCAAGGAGAGATTTCCATCCTTTGAGCCAACCGCCTTCAGATAAAAATCTTCTATCTCTATGACACCATTTCGATTTCCACCTACAGGGGACATGATTTGTCGAGTAAAGCCTTTATACTCCTTAGGAAGCTTTGCATAGGCTCTCTCTAGCTGGAACACTCTTTTTCTGTCTATAACGTTTTCACCTGGAATAAATATACAAAATCCCGGTTCAAAATCATGATCTTGGGATATCTCATCATCGTATCCATATCTGTCTGAGCCACTTCCTACATATCCTACCGCTATATAAGGAAAAATATCCGCAAACTCAGATTCAAGAAGAGGACGTCCATACTCTTCAAAATAACCCTTGGACAACTCAATTCCTCTCATATATCTCCCTCGCTCTGTTTTTCAGTTCGGTTTCATATATAAAATAACCGTAATAACCAAATACAGGTGCACATTTCTCACATACAAAAGCATAATAGCCATTTTTCACCAGATCTTCCTTGTTAAGGCACTCTATTGCGGCCTCTATGAGCTTTGTCACTTCCTGCTCAGCCTCTACCTGTCCATCTCTTACCACAAAAAGATCTGCCATATTCAGATATGTAATGGCACATTCCAACTCCCCCTGGTCCTGTAATTCCATTATTTTAAGCGCTTTATGATAATACTCCAAAGCCCTTTCATAGTCTGCTTCCTCGACAAGGGCCAGCGCCATGTTGTTATACAGCCCACCTAATCTGGAATCTTCTGGCCTAAGAGCAGACTCATATATCCTCTTTGCCTTCTCATATAAAGGAAGCGCTGTACTGCCTTGATTAAAGGCCTTATATCCCGTTGCAGCATTGATTAGTGTAGTACCATGTGTAATGGTATCTTCCATGCCCAGCTGCTCTATTAATCCAAAAGCTCTTGGTATCTGAGCCAGGCACATAGCTTCATCGCCCTGCTTTCTATAGAATCCTATTTTTTCATTAATAACCGACAGCTCTCCCTGATAGTCCTTATATCCTTCTGCCTCCTGCTCCCAATAGTCAAGATGTCTTCTTGCTCCCTCAAAATCCTGATTTTCAAGATACACGTCTAGCTTTTCCAACACTCTGCTAACTGGTATCTTTTCCCCGCCTTGATTCATTTTAAGCAGACAGCACTGTTCCTGATAATCTTCTTTATCAATCATGTGGCATTATCCCCCTATATTTCTGTTCTCTAAAATCCTATTCTGAGATTTTATAAAATTATTATATCTAGCCGGAAGGATGATGCAAATGAAAAAACTATAAAAGAACCTTACTTGCATGCTACTTGGGCTTTATCACCCAGACAATTACCGCAAATTTTGCGCCTTTGTTATACATGCAGATAGGTCTCCTCTTTGGAATGATTTTCCCAATAATACTCGTCGTTTCTATGCTACTAATAATTATTTCTTCACATACCAACGCACAGAGTGCTGCTTGATATTATTTAAACTTTACAGCTGTACCATATGCTACTATTTCAGCAGCAGTCTGCATTATCTGGGACGAGCCATACTTGACACCGATGATAGCATCCGCACCCATTTCTTTGGCTTCGTCCACCATACGTTTTGTGGCAATCTGACGAGCTTCATTTAGCATTTCAGTGTATCCTACCAACTCTCCGCCTACCAGAGACTTCATACCCGCCATAAAATCTCTGCCAAAATTCTTGGTTTGTACAACGGTACCCTTCACAATCCCCAATGGCTCAAAATCCTGTCCTGGATAATTATCAATACTTAGAAGCTTCATCTTCTTCTCCTCCTTCAATCTCTTTTAGTCTTAAAAACAATGCTACAATTATCCCCACTGCAACAGCGGCTAATGGTATGGTTATCCACAATAGTGCTCCTAATGGGATTTCTTCGTAGGTACTCCTCCAAAATATAAACAAGCATAATCCCACCGCTAACACAAATATCATCAGTGCTGCAACTATAGGACCTATTTTCTTTTTTGTTACATCTTTCTTCTCGATATCCATAAATAGTGTGTCACCTCTTTCCAATCCAGCGATTTCCTCGAGATAACTCTCCACATTTATCTTTTCAATAGAAGTTTTGTCTAAGGAAATCTTTTCACACAACTCTTTGGCTAACTCCAAGCTATGTATATCATTACTTAATCTGTCCAAATGCCTGTCAAGACAGTCAGATAACGACAGCGTTCCCTCATTCATTTGCTTTATTTCCTCTACGGGCACAGAAAGCTTTCTAAACAACTTAACACGATTCAAATCTGCTACATCCTTTAAGCTGTACTCTCTATATCCATTTTGTGGATTACGCTCTGGATTAAGCAGACCCTGTTCCTCGTAAAATCTGATATTCTTTTTTGTAATGCCTACAAGCTCTTCTACCTGATTAATCTTCACTGTTATTTAGATTCCCATCTTCAAAATAGATCTTTTTGGCCCATAAAATCATAATCATCGCCATCACAAAAACTATCATTTCAGTAACTGCAATACCAAAGAAATTGTTGACTATGACTGCCACAAAATCCAAAACAAAATGCAATATTAATGGCAAAATAATGTACTTCACGTTCTTTAGGATTACTCCCTTAAACATAATTATGGACATTGCTATCTGTGCTGTAATAGCAAATGCTCTCTCTAGCGACCCAACCAGGAACATAAAAGGTGCCGTGTCCCACAAGGTTTGCATCTGAGCAGTAATTAAAGCTGATGTCGCCTCGTCCATACCACTATACAGCACCTCAGCAGCTCCACTGTTAATAACAAGGGCCAAGGCTATGTTGGATATCATTCCTAACCCCAGTATGTACAATGCCTCAAACCCACCATGACCTGCGCCATACATTATACCAGTATTTGCCACATCGTGCTGATTTTTGAGTACAAACTTCATGGCCAAAAATCTTCCGGTTTCTTCGAATACAGCTGCTGCAGCCGCGCCATACAATCCATACAACCAGATATTTCCTGTAATAAAATCTCCTCTGGTTCCACTTAGTACAACCTTATGCATAGCAGCTTCCAACACAAATGCAAATAGAAACATGGTTCCGCAGCCTGTAAAAAATGCACTCAGCCTCATCTTAAATCTAAATTTAAAGATCAGCATAAGACCCAGAAAAAATCCTATTGCCATTACCATGGATATTACCATGCATACAATACTTAATGTCTCAACTTTCAATTTTTGTTCCTCCTTTTTCTTATTTTTTACACCTTCCATAAGGTGGAAGGTCAAGAAAAAGTTTTATAAATATCTTGGTTTTTTAAAAATCGGTGTTAAAGCATCTTTACCATTCTGATGTCGTCAGAACAAGTGCCATCATCATATCTATTAGCATTAGGAATACGACCACATTCTTTAAATCCAAACTTTTCATAGAGATGTATAGCCCTACTGTTATCACTAACAACTGTAAGCTCTGCCTGTGAATAACCACACTTTTCAATATTCTCCATTATGCATTCAAACAACAATGCGCCAATACCCATCCCCGTGTAGCCAAGATACAAGGCGATTCCAATATCTGCTCTGTGACGGTTTCTTCTGCTGCCTCCTGCCACATCAAAGGAAGCATTTCCTACATATTCCCCATCAAGAAATGCAAGTACAAGGCATCCACGCTCCTTATCAAGATTATTAATAATAAACTCTTCTTCGCTTTCTAATGTAAGATCAGCTATCTCATCTGGCTCTTTTAATAAAAAACGAGTTTCTTCACTAACTCTTTTTAGATAAGGAAGCAACGTTTTTGCATCCTCTTTTTCTTATCTAAACCATAATAACAAAATGTATTCATTATATTATTTTTCTGCCAACAGCCCTTGATAATTAGTCTCAATTGCATTCGAAATTCTATGATGCTTCAATGTATTTATTATGGCACGAATGGTCTCATCCATTATTACGGCCATAAACACACCAGTGGTCCCAAATTCCAATACAATAACGAAAATATATGCCACCTGGCATACTCCACTATATTGTTTTGCATCTATTCTTCCCCCACTGTCATAACACAGCTACTATTTGCAAACATTACGCCCAAGCCATAAGCATAAGTACACATATTGGTAAACAGCCACCTTGCACCCTGGGCATTCAAATCCAGGCTTGCTTGTACGTACAAAAGTACTTTTTCAACTCTAAATAGCCTGTTAATATATTCATTATAGACTCTTCAACATTACCTGTAATCTTATCTTGCAAATATTCTTAAGACAGACAACTTCAACTTTGAGTTTTTTCCTTCATACGGATGTTCTCTTAAAGGCAGATTGAACCGGTTGCAACCTTTCAATACTGTTTGAGGATGGGTAAACTCTCTAAAGCCCCAGATACCATGATAGGCACCCATACCTGAATGTCCTGTGCCGTTAAAAGGTACTCCTTTTACCATAATGTGCATGACTACCTCGTTAATGCAACCCCCACCAAACTGCATGCGTGACATGGTGCGCTTTGCCCAGCGAGTGTCTTTGGTGAACACGTACAGAGCAAGACCATGTTCTCTTACTTCTATTGTATTAATAAGTTTATCGATTTCAGAGTCTTTGAATTGGACAATAGGAAGAATAGGGCAAAACAGTTCATGCTGAACTATATTCTCATTAATATCAACTGGAAATATCACTGTGGGAGCATACTTTATACTCTTTTCATCTCCTACGCCTCCAAAAACAATCCTACTACGGTATTCCTCTGTTTCCTTAGCACACTTTTCATAAGCACTCTTGGAAATCAGCTTTGGATATTCAGGATTAATACTGGCATTTTCCCCCACATTTTTTATAAGAGCAATCTTCAGCTCCTCTATAAATTCTTTCGCTACCTCTTCAGCAACAGCAACCTGATTGATGTTTATACATATCTGCCCTGAGTTTAATACCTTAAAAAAAGCAATCTTTCTTGCTGCATCTTTTATATCTGCATCCTTGCGAATAATACACCAGTTACCAGTCTCACCGCCCAGTTCAAGAGCAACAGGCGTAAGATTCTTTGATGCACATTCCATCACATGCTTTGCCACCTTTGGACTTCCTGTATAAAAAATCTTGTCAAAACGCTCTTCCAGACAAAAGTCAGCAACATCATGACCTCCACCAATCACCTTCACATACTCAGTGGGGAAAGTCTCGTCGATAATTTGTTCAATCACTTTGGAACAAGCCTCAGACTTTGAAGAAACCTTAATCACTGCTGTATTTCCACCTGAAATAGCAGCATTAAGCACTCCCAGAGACAGCATAACCGGAAAATTAAAAGGAGCAATAATAAGCGTCACCCCATAAGGCAGAAAATTTACTTCCGTTGTAACACTTGGAAAAGCAAGAAGTCCTGAGAAGTGCTTCTCGGTTCTTGCCCAGGATTTCAAATGCTTGATATTCTCACTTATCTCTGCAAGGGTAGGTAACACATCACAAAGATAGCCTTCTGCATAGCTCCTGCCCAAATCCTCATGTAACGCCTGACAGATGTCACTCTCATGCCTGCTGATTGCGTCATAAAGTTTCTTTAACTGTTCAATTCTCCAGTTTACATCATAAGTAACTCCTGTCTTGAAGAAGTCACGCTGGGATGATACAATTCTTTCTACTTCTTCTTTTGTCATAGTTCCTCCCATCATTTATTTTAATTAAGTTTGATTATCCAAAGAAGATGTTCATCTAATATTACTATAATATAAAATACTCCCAAGAAAAACCTCAGGAGTATTATATCTTCTAAACATCATTTGGGATGTCAAACACTATCACATTATATTCTATTTTAGCAATTTGGCTGTGCCATGTGCATTTCTAAGACATTCATTACTATTCACAGCTATATATAATGTACCATTTTGCTCTGACAGAAAACACGAATAACGTCTTTCATCGTAGAATCCAACTACACTAAGTGCGCTTTTAACACTGTCTGTATTGTGAATCAACCGTCTTTTCCCTCATATATCTTTAATACTATACCTACGCCCTTATCTTCAACCTCTCCTTCAATAACATCAGACTCAAATAATAAGGTAAACATCTCATTATCCTCGTTGGCTTCTTTAGCGGTATTATTCTCATTATCTTCGCTAATTTCTTTATTATTATCGTCTTCATTTACACATGAATAAGTACATGCGATTTAACCTACGAGGAGCAATCTATGAGAATCGCTCCTCCTTTCAGTTTCGCTTCTTCTCGGTCGCGGCTGTCGCCGTTCTTCATGTATCGCTACGAGAAGCGCACCTCGTTTTC
>JABUSV010000024.1 GCA_021442555.1 Pseudobutyrivibrio sp.
CGAAGCTCTGCTGCCATTGCATCCAAATCGCTAAAAAATGCTTCTCTCTCAGGTGTACCATCTTCTAATATTTTTGATGGGTCAAAATCTGTGTTTACAGCATAAAAGCTCTTATCTCTTCCTCCAATAGGTGAATACCAGTGATATGAAAAAGTAATAATACCCTTGCGTTTCTTGCCCCATTTATATGCGGCCTCAAGAGTTCCCTTGTTTTCCTTTATCTCAGTCAGACATTCTTCAGATGCATCATTGTAATTGATATTAGGCGAATAAGCTAACAGTTCGTAGCCTCTTAACATGGGCTGCTTGCCAGTAACTTCTCCTATATAGGACAGCTCCTCCATGGGAATAGTCTGTGTGTGCTGTCCTGTTATAATGCCCTTGCCCTCCACCGAACGAAGGTAGGTAAACAGTTCCACCGCATGCTTGGTCGCTCTGGCATTAACAGGTTTTGCCGCACGCATTTTTCGTATTTTATCCTGCAAATCTGCAAATGCATCTTTATCAGCATATAGCCTGAGCAAACTCGCAGTGTTTCTGGCATCATCCAAGGCATCATGCTCACTACCCTCAAAATGAATATCAGTCAGCTCCAGAGCGTCCTTTAACCCCAAAGAATTTCGATATCCCAGCTTCTGACCAAATAGCTTTTGAAAATCCACCCACTGGCTTCCTATAATCTGTAGTTCCTCTGGGCTTGGCTTATATTTCTTGTTGGAAGACTCTCTGGTAAATTGAATGTGATCTGCATTGGACCAGGAATAAAAAACAAGCTCATCTTCTGCCTCAAGGCACCAGGACAAAAACTGATGATACGCCTCATTAAACTCTGGGGCCTTTTTTACCATGGATTCTGTAATGCCTGTGATACGTTTTACAATTGGCATAATAATATCGTTGTAAGCAGGCTTCACATAAGTCTTAAAGCAGGAAACCTCCCTGTAGGACTCATCTAACATAACAGCGCCAATCTCTATTGTTTCGTTGCTGATACCTCGTCTTTTTTTGCGGTCTCTGGCAACTTCATTCATTTCCAAATCAATAATTATATGTTTCACTACATCTCCAAAACAATATATATTTAGCAGTATTGTCTCTGCCTTAAGTCAAATCTCGAATCCTGCTCCTGTTTCATTTTGACTTTATTCTCATACATTGCGGCATCAGCTCTTTTTACCATATCCTCAAAGGTTTCATTATCCTTCTTAATAGCATAACCCATAGCCATGGAAAGAGCTCCGTCATAATCATCGTTTTGCAACTCACATAATCTTGCTACCTCGGATAATCCCTCATCTATCTGGGCTGCTGTATAATCCTTGCCTATTACCATAAACTCATCTCCGCCCACGCGATAAGTCTTACCTGTCATATAGGTGGAAAGTATATCTCCTGCAGCAAATATCATTCGATCACCTGTCATATGCCCCATATTATCATTGACATATTTTAAATTGTTTAAATCACATACAACGCAATACAGTTTTTCATCATCGCTTTCCAGGCGCTTTTTAATAATCTTTACATCACGTTCATAGCAGTTTCTGTTACTAAGACCTGTGGCCATATCCACCAACGACTTTTTGTGGGCCTTCATCACTGGATTTTCAATGCTGACAAAATATCCCAAGGCAATCAAAGCATGTACAGCATCTGAGAATATAAATTCTGGATTGTAAATCTGTAAAACATAGTAAATAGCAGCTGCAATCGAGTATAGTATCAATACACACAAAGTCATTGTATTGATGTTTTTATAATTAATAAGCAAGAAAATATCAGCTACTATAAGGACCACAAACCCACGTATAAAACAACTAACAATAGCGTTGCCCTGATAATAAGCTGTATTTACACCATCCACCCATATTAAAGATGAATTACAGATATGAATACTTTCAACTATTGCCTCCAATAACATGAATGTAAGAATCGTATGTCTTATTTTTTTATTCAAATAAGTTGATGCGATATAATCAATCGATGCGACACCCGCGAACACCTCCAAGCACAAATATATCCTGTGAATGAAATATTTTGTCTCCATGGCAATATCCGAGCTGTTCACTGCCAATATAGCCACTATAGAAAAGACATTGATAACCAGAGCCGCAATGCCCATACCAAGAAAATTATTCTTTGACCCCTGTTCACAGTTATATATAACACTATAAATCACTATAAAAATAAGCATAGTGACACATATTATATTGGTTCTTAAATAAACTAACAGTTCCACAACATTTTTCTCCAAAAGTACTTCTAAAATATCTATATGATAGAGTATTGCAGATTTTCGTACAACAGTCTATCACCTTCTGATATTTCCTCTGGCAGAAGGGCTCTTGCAACACACTTTTCATCAGATGAGCCCGCCATAACCAAATAGGCGTAATCTCCATCTATTCTCTTTACAATATATTCGTATGGTCCCAAATCCATAGCAACCCTCATGTTAAAACTTAATCTCTACAGGCGCAGCAGTAAATGACGAAATCGTAGCTTGCGCATTTTTAAAATAATATACTACTGTATTGCCATCGTCAGCCTGATACATAGCTTGTAAACTAGGATATAGATCAAGCATAGCCTGTCTGGCCTCTGTTCTGTCATCTTCTACCAATGTACCAGCCACACGAATCCACTCTCCATTATTAAATGCACAAATCTCAACTTTTCCATTAGCTTCTATCTGTTTGGAAACAGGTTTGATTTTGCCTGTTTGAATATATAGCTTGTCCTCATAAACCATTACCGTTCCAAAAGGGCGAACTCGAGGCTGATTCCCTTCAACTGTAGCTAAATAGTATGTCCCTGCTTCCTTAAGAAAATTGTAAACTCGTAACATGTTATACCTCCTGAATACACTCGATTTGTGTTAAGCGAACTAATTTAATCGTATTTTTCCGCTTATTAATACAACTATTATAAACAAAAACAAGGTCGAAACAACATCGACCTTGTTTTATTTATCATCTATTATCTTAAAATGATGTACTTACAGAAACCTTTATATTATATGGAACAATCGCACCTATTGATTGTGCGTAAGCAGCATAATTGTTTAGAATAGTTACAACTTTTCTGTCAGTCATCGAATTTGTCCATGTCTGAGTTTCAAAATCATATTTATCAGAAAATGTAATTGTAAGATTCCACTTACCATTTGCTTTATTACCTACTGCCGAGTAGCTCACTTTGTTATACGCTAGATGTAAATCCGTTGTACTATTTAGCACCGTACTTCCTGTCATTGTTTTCTTTGATATGTTTGACCCATTCACCTGTTTCTTAAACTCGTCTACAATTGACTTGCACTCACTTGATTTAGCAATTTGCGATGCAAATACAGATGATGTTGTATACGATAAATTTGCCGGAGCATCTTGTAATGAATGATCTAATAGCGCTGCAGCTGTTGTATATCCTGCTTTTGAACCCCCAGCCACAACCACTTTAAATTCAGCTCTTACAACTGCTTTCGTTAAAGCTGCACGTTGTAATGGGGTATTTTCAATTATTCCTTTGCGTACTGCTTCTTCTGTGAACCCTTTTAATAGTATCTCCGGATCTTTTTTGATCAATGAATTTTGACTGCATGTTGTTGCAAGATAATCATTATATAATAGCAATAATTCTTCTTCTGAAACACCAACTTTACTCTCAAAAATAATTGAATCTTGTTCAATAATTACACTAGGATTCGATACCACTAGATATTCATCTTTTCGATAGAATCTGTTATCCAATTCATTTACATTAGTTATATCTTTTGTACATTTATCGTATTCCTCTGCACTAATCGTTATCGGCATAATACAGTTACATACCACAACCATTGCAGCAATTACTCTTGCAATTCTTTTTTTCATAGACAAAACCCTCCTTTTTACTTCATAATATTTGTCCTAATTAACTATTTTGGTAATGGCCCACCTAAGTACATTGCCCAAAATAAAATCACTATTATCAATATAGGATAACTTAATATAACGCATGAAGCACCCACTAGTGCTTTAATGTTTTTTCCTTGCTTTTTTCTACAAACCCCGATTCCAAGTAAAAAAATACCAATTACTGCCATAACAATAGGCAAGCACGTGAACAAAAAGCCTTCAATTTGCATATTGTCAATTAAAAATATGAGCATTATTATTACCGCAAGAAGAGATGAGCAAATATAATAATTCCTATGTTCAATCCTTCTCTGTAGCTCAGAAATATCAATTAAATTATTTATTGCTTCAACGTAATTATCCCTCGAAAATTCCTCCTTTATGTTTTTTTCCGAATTCATTATTTCTATTACACTTACATCTAATGCATGCGCCAAGGATTCTATAAGTTTAATATCAGGAAAACCTGCTCCTCTTTCCCATTTTGATACAGCTTTATCCGTAACACATAGGAGTTTGGCTAACTCATTTTGTGTCATCCCCTTTTCTTTGCGTAAACCTGCAATGAAACACCCAAATTTTATATTATCCATCATTTCCTCCTCCCATAACTAATATAAATAGTATCTCTACTTAACATAATATGCTATCTACTAAAAGTAGAATTGGTATTTTTGTTGAATATATAATAAGGCCGCCGTAAAAAGCGACCCTCCTTTTAAAACCAATCCATTTCGTCCATGGATTCAAATTCTTCCAGCTCTTGTTCCAACTCTTGCAGCTTTTCTTCTTCCTCCATCATATCTAGCAACATATAATCCAGCAGCATGTCATCTTCATCTACAAGCTCATATTTCTTTTTTTTCTTAAATATTCCAAACATCCCACTACCTCACTGCACAGCATGACTCCAGATACTGCTAGTATAACATACTTGTCGTTAAAATTACTCATAATCCTTGTTTCGTTGCCATCATTGCAGGTTGGTGTTATTATGTCATCCAAGACTAATTTGGGAGAATCTTATTTTTGCATATAAAGGGGAATAAAAATGCATTTAAAAAAGAAAGGCAAAGCTCTGCTTACTGCCAGCGTAGTATTATTGACAGCTACCTTGCTGTTGTTGGGTGCCATGTATGGTTTTTGGAGGTCTTTTGATTCATCATCAGTCGAGACCGACTGTCTTGTTGTATATACTCCACATCCAATAGAATTTGTTAAGCCTCTGGTGGAAGAATTTGAAGGCAGGACCCACATCAAGGTAAAGATAATAAGTGGTGGCACTGGCAAGATGACCGAACAGCTAGATGCAGGCCAATCTATCGATGTAATGTGGGGTGGCTCCTATTTTTCGGTAGCTCCTTACTTTGATATGTTCGCAGATTATCGAAGCATCAATGAGGCTGATTATCTGCCTGTAAACCGCAATACCGAAGGCAATATGACACGCTTTTCAGATGTCCCAAGCATTCTGATGGTCAACTCAGATCTTATAGGTGACATCGAAATAAAAGGCTACGAGGACCTGCTTAATCCCGCGCTAAAAGGAAAAATCGCTTTTGCTAATCCTTCCCGTTCCTCATCCTCCTTTGAGCATCTTATCAACATGCTGTATGCCATGGGACAAGGCAATCCCGAGGCTGGTTGGGACTATGTCAAAAGACTATGTGAAAACATAGGTGATAACCTTTTAGACAGCTCTTCTGAGGTATACAACGGTGTTACCGCCGGAAAATATCTGGTAGGTCTCACCTTTGAGGAAGCCGCCGTGACTCTTCGTAATGATGGAGCACATATTCAGATTATCTATATGCAAGAAGGCGTAGTATCTACTCCGGATGGCATATATTTACTAAAAGGAGCCGCTCACCCTGATGAAGCCAGGGCCTTCATTGATTTTCTCTCTGGCTATGACGCTCAGTACCTTATGACGCAGCGATTGGGCCGGCGTTCGGTAAGAGAAGACCTTCAGCAGGTCAATGATGTACCAGAAAAGAGTGAACTCAACATCATTTATCCTGACCCTCAGGAAGTATTGCAAAACCGTGAGGACTGGATTACTCGATTCAGCGAAATCTACAAGGGAGGCCTGTCATGAAAAAATCAAACACCTCCTCGTTTCAGGATAATATCAGATACATGGTAGTCGTGTATTCCCTTGTGCCTGTTTTTATTGTTACCTGTATGTCGTTGCTATTGGTTGTATTCCTCTGGAACTACACCATAACCCAGCAAAACGTCAAATACAATGACAATATTTCACAGCAGCTTAGCACCATGTATTCTACCTATTCAGATGCACTGACTCAAATGACCAGCTATTCTGCAGAAGACAGTAAAACAGTCTTTCCCGACACACAGCAGCTCTATGAGGTGTTGTATCAGCTTAAAAATCAGGGTGAATACAAGAACAGTTTTTACATCCTGGATTCGAAGCAGGGACAGCTCTTCACCTATGGAACAAAAGAAGCAGACCATCTCACAAAGCCTGAGTATTTTGACTGGGGTATCATGAAAAAACTAAAGGAATCCCCTGGAGAGATTTCTACCTGTCTTCAGGACAAAAAGCTGTACATAGGACTTCTTCAACAATTTAATCAGCAAAGCTATTACTATGTATTTGTAATATCGGCTTCAGATTTACAGGCCTCTTTATCTCTAAACAGCAGATCCTTGATTTTGGCTGATTCCATGGGGTGGATCTGGTACAGCAACACCAACGCTTTCAGAGATAATCTGTCCAGATACGAGTATTATACTTTGGAAAAAAATACCTTTACCAACTACAATGGCAATCGATATTACATAACTCAAAACACCCTTAGGGATATGGATATCAACGTTATCACTTTAGCTGATACAGAAAACAGTCACACCATAATCATGCTTATTTTTATCACCAGTGTTGCTATTTTCTTATCCATTGTCCTCATTACTTTTTTTAGTTCAAAAAAGATGGCTGTGGAATATACCAGGGATATTGATGATATTGCAGAAGCCTTTGAACAGGTTCAAAATGGTAATCTTGATATCAAGCTCTATACACAAAGCAGTAAAGAATTTCAGACTATAGGCAAAGACTTTAACTACATGGTTGATGGTCTCAAACAACAGATAGCGCAAAACAGGGAAATGGCCGAAAACGTGGCTTTTGCTCAGGTAAAACAGCTGGAGTCACAGTTTAATCCGCATTTTCTCTTTAACACCTTGGATAATATCCGTTTTATGACAAAAATCGATATTGACGCTGCCGACAAAATGATAGTCTCACTCTCAAGACTTTTAAGATATAGCATAAGAGATGCCAGAGACGAACTCACTGTTGAAGAAGATCTGGATAATCTGCAAAGCTATTTCAACATACTGCAGATTCGTTTTAACAAGCGTTTTTCTTATGACATAGATATTCAGCCTAGTATTATGCAATGTCTGATTCCAAAGCTTTTGATACAGCCACTTATCGAAAATGCTGTAAAGTATGGTTTTTCAGGACAGGAGACTTTGCACGTAAGCATCAGAGGTTATCAACAGAATAATCATCTGATATTTGAATGTCAGGATAATGGGGCAGGCATGAGCCAGGAGCTGTTACAGGAGCTTCAAAGCCAGCTGTCTCAGGAGAATAATACCAGCTCACACATGGGATTACACAATATTCATAGGCGCATACAGCTTATGTACAAGGAAGATTTTGGCATGAATATAGCAAGCCAACAGGGGGTTGGAACCACTATTATACTTACCATGCCATGCAAGAAATAGAAGGAAATATAATGTTAAAAGTACTAATAGTTGAAGATGAAGATATCATCAGAAAAGGATTGGCCTACACCATGGATTGGATGAGCATGGGCTGTGTTATTGTGGGGGAAGCCTCCAACGGAAAAGAAGGCATAGAGAAAATATTAGAGTTCGAACCCAACATAGTGTTGGTTGATATCATGATGCCATATATAGATGGCATGGAAATGATTAGGCGCACCATAGACAAGGTTCCCTATAAAAGCGTGATTCTCACAAGCTATGCTGAGTTTTCATACGCCCAGGAAGCCATAGGTCTTAAGGTGTCAGATTACCTGTTAAAACCAGTAGATCAGGATGAGTTAAGAAAAGTCATAGCCAGGATTTCCTCTGAGATTGAAAAAGACCAGGAAGTAGAAAAACTGTATGAAAAATCAAATATGGGAATGAACATGGCGCAGTTTTATACGTCTGCCAGCAATGAAAGTCCATATATTACCCAGATGCTTATGATTACAGAACAACGCTTCGCTGAAAAAATCAGCATCGAAAGCATAGCAAGTGAACTAGGGGTATCTGCCAGCTATCTGTCTCGTAAATTCAAGAATACTACAGGTCTTACCTATCTCGATTTTCTCAATAAATATCGAGTTCAACAGGCCATCAAGCTGTTACAGCAGGGCAAATACAAGATATATGAGGTATCCGACATGACTGGTTTTACCGACTACAAACACTTTAACGCCGTGTTTAAACGCTACACCAATCTCTCACCCTCTGACTTCATGCGATAATTACTCCTTGTTCAGAAAAACTGACAATTATACATAAAATTGGGTATAGAAACCATTCCTTTTAGGATAGTGTTAAGACAAGCAGGAAACATCCTGCAAAACAAATTAACGCATAGAAAGGGATGGTTTTTTATTATGAGAAAAAGATTAACCGCTTTAGCACTAACAGGGGTTCTAGTGCTTGGTCTTATGGGATGTGGCAACACCTCATCAAAGGCTCCAGAAGCAACTGACGATACATCAGCTGCTGCAACCTCAACTGACACTGCAGAGCCAGTAAGTTCAGAAATGGAAGAGCTTATCAAGGCTGCTCAGGCAGAAGGAACACTTACTGTATATGGTTCCTGTGAAGAAGCTTATCTTTCGGCAGCATGTCAGAAATTTACAGAGCTTTATGGAATTAATGTAGACTTTCAGCGACTATCGACTGGCGAGGTTTACACCAAGATTGAAGAGGAAAATGGAAGTCCATCCGGAGACGTTTGGTTCGGTGGCACTACAGATCCATACAACGAAGCTTCTGTAGCAGGCTTACTTGAGCCATATGCCGCAATCAATTCCGGAAGCCTTATCGGAGACACCTACAAGGATGCAGACAACAACTGGTATGGTATCTACAAGGGAATCCTTGGTTTTATGGTAAACAAGGAGGAAATCGAAAGACTTAATCTTAAGGTTCCACAGGATTGGGATGACTTAATCAAGCCAGAGTATGAGGGCTTAATAGGAATGTCTAATCCATCTACAGCCGGTACCGCAAAGCTCATCATCAACACAATGATTCAGATGAAAGGTCATGATGAGGCAATGAAGTACTTCCAGGCTTTGGATAAAAATGTATATCAATACACAAAGAGTGGCTCTGGTCCTTCCAAGATGGTAGGCTCCGGAGAATGTGTAATCGCTATTGGTTTCTTACATGATGGTATTTCACAGATTCTCACAGGATATGACAATATCGAGCTTGTAATTCCTTCATCAGGTACAAGCTATGAAATAGGTGCAACTGCTATCTTTAAGGGGGCCAAGCATCCAAACGCAGCTAAGCTTTGGATTGAATACGCACTTACACCTGATTGTGTAAATGTAGCAAAAGAAAATGGTTCTTATCAGTTCCTCGTTATATCAGACGCTACTCAGCCTGAAGAGGCTATCAGCTTTGGTCTTGATCCAAACAACGTAATTGAGTACGACTTTGAAGATGCAAAGAACAACACTGCTACATATGTTGAAGACTTCTTCCAGGCAGTAACCAATGGTTCTTCTGACAGCGCAGACTCTTCAAGATTCTTACTAGAATAATCACAAGTTGAAAAAGGATGGCGTAAGCTGCCATCCTTTTTCTAAAATTTAGGGAGGATTTGGCTTTGGCAAAAAAAAGAAAAAGTGCAGAATTGGAGCGTAAAAAGCTTCTGTCTGATCCAATTTTAATTGGAATGATAGGATTTCTGCTGGTATTTTTAGTATTATTCATCGTTTATCCACTATTCGTGCTTTTGCTGGATAGTTTTTATACAGAAGGACAGTTTACTCTTTCTGTCTTTACGCGTGTTCTTAACATGCAACGTTTCAGAACAGCTTTTGTTAACACTGTTGAACTCGGTTTTATTACCGGCATATTTTCAACAATTATAGGCCTGCTCTTCGCTTATGTTGACATATATGTAGAGCTTCGTTCAAAAATAATCCAGAGATTGTTTAAGGTGGTCTCACTGCTTCCAGTTGTATCACCACCTTTTGTTTTATCCCTTTCAACTATCATGTTGTTCGGACGCAGTGGTATCATCACTCGTTCTCTCTTGCATATATATGATTCAAATGTTTACGGCCTCAAGGGAATTGTAGTAGTCCAGACCCTGACATTTTTCCCTGTATGCTACATGATGCTCAAGGGACTGTTAAAAAACATCGACCCATCCATCGAAGAAGCTGCACGTGACATGGGCGCTTCAAGATGGAAGGTATTTACCTCGGTAACTTTCCCACTTATGTTACCTGGTATCGGTAATGCATTTTTGGTTACGTTTATTGAATCCGTTGCGGATTTTGCAAATCCAATGCTTATCGGTGGTGATTTTGACACCCTGGCAACCACCATTTATCTGCAGGTTACAGGTTCTTACGATTCCACTGGCGCTGCAGCAATGTCAGTTATTTTACTGTTACTTACCTTGGTCCTTTTCTTTGTGCAGAAATACTATCTGGAGAAAAAAGCGTCTGCCACACTTACAGGTAAAGCTTCAAGAGTTCGTATGCCAATCAAGGACAAGAGCGTTACTATACCACTTACTACCATCTGTTCACTGATTGCTACCTTTGTAGTAATGATGTATATCATGATTCCTTTCGGT
>JABUSV010000206.1 GCA_021442555.1 Pseudobutyrivibrio sp.
GGTTCTTGCTGCAAGACGTGCTAAGGGAAGAAAGAGTTTAACAGCTTAGACCACAGACCATGTGGTCTTTCTTTCTATTCAGAGGTATTTTCATTATGATATTTAGTGAATCGTTAAAAAAAAATTCAGATTTTTTAACTGTATACAAAAGAGGTAAGTCAAAAGCTAATAAGCAGCTTGTGATGTATGTATATCATAATGGACTTGAAAGAAATAGACTTGGAATTTCTGTCAGTAAAAAGGTTGGAAATTCAGTTGTTCGACATCATTTGACGAGACTGATAAGAGAAGCGTACAGACTTAATGAAGAGATGTTTAATAGTGGTTTAGACATTGTAGTCGTTGTAAGACCTGAAGCGGAAAATCTTGATTTTCATGTAATAGAAAAATCTTTGCTTCATCTTGCAAATCTTCATGCGTTACTTAAGTAGATTTGGAATAGATTATAGTAAAGCGTTTATGTTGAGAAAGCTTCTTATTATATTAATTAAATTCTATAGGAAATATTTATCTCCTATGAAAAGAACAAAATGTCCTTATTGTCCTACATGTTCAACATATGGTCTTATTGCGGTTGAAAAATATGGGGCGATGAGGGGTGGGGCACTTACTGCTTGGAGAATAATGAGATGTAATCCTTTTTCACATGGAGGCTATGATCCTGTTCCATAACATCAGGAGGTTTTTCATTGACCGAACTTTATTTGACTGCCTATGATGGCAACTTCTTAGGACCTATTGCCAAGGCCTTAGGATGGATTATGGAAATGATATACATATTTTTAGCGGATGTATGTCACTTAGAGAGTATAGCTCTTACAATTTTAATTTTTACTTTAGTTATTTATTTATTGCTTTTTCCTCTTACTTATAAACAGCAAAAGTTTTCTGTTTTAAATCGTAAGATGCAGCCTGAAATGCAGGCAATTAATGAAAAATATAAAGGTAAAAATGACCAAAACTCAATGATGGCAAAACAGGAGGAAACACAGGCTTTATATGACAAGTATGGTATTTCTCCATCTGGTTCATGTATTCAGATTTTTATTCAAATGCCTATTCTCTTTGCTCTTTTTAGAGTTTTTTACAATGTTCCAGCTTATATTTCACCTGTAAAGAATTATTTTACAGAGCTTGTTAATGGAATTATGGCTACAGATGGTTATGCAACAACGATGCAGACTATTTTTGATGAGTCAAAGATTCCTAATCTTAAGGTTGATCTTACAACTACAGATCCAAACGTTATGAGCAACTATCTTGTAGATATTTTGTATAAACTATCTGCTAATGGATGGTCAATGGTATCTGATGCTTTTCCTGCTCTTTCAGGTTCTATTGATAATGTCGTTGCTAAACTCGAGAAAATTAATTACATTTTTGTACTTAATATTTCTGATACGCCTTGGAATATGATGAAGGTTTCTTGGTCTTCAAAAGAATGGGTTGTAATTATTTGTTCAATCCTTGTACCGGTTATTTCTTATGTTGCTCAGGTAATAAGTATTAAGCTTATGCCTACAGCTGATTCTGGAAATGACCAGATGGCACAGCAGATGAAGACAATGAATATGTTAATGCCACTTATGTCATTATATATTACATTTGTAACACCAGTGGGTCTTGGTATTTATTGGGCATTTGGTGCAATTGTTAGAACTGTTCAGCAGATTTTCTTGAACAAGCATTTTGAGAAAATAGATCTCGAAGCTATTATTGAAGCTAACAAAGAAAAGGCTGCTAAAAAAGCAGAGAAGCGTGGTATTCGTCAGGCTCAGATTTATGAAGCTGCAAGAATGAATACCAGAAAGTCTATGGCTGATAAGGCTACTATTTCTTCTGAATTAAAGGAAACACTTGATAAAGCAGAAGAGCTTAGAGCTTCAGCACCTAAGACTAGTATGGCAGCTAAGGCAAATCTTGTTAAAGAATATAATGAGAAAAATAATAAGTAGGGGGATCATATTATGGAATACAGAGAATTTACAGGTAAAAATGTAGATGAAGCAATAACAAATGCGACAGTTAATCTTGGTGTTACTTCAGATCAAATCAGTTATGAAGTTGTTGAAGAGGGTAGCAATGGATTTCTTGGAATAGGTTCTAAGGATGCTGTTATTAGAGTCACTTTAAAGACTGATGAAAAGCCAGAAGATGTTGCTTTAGATTTTTTAAATGGCGTATTTAAGGCTATGGAACTTGAGGTTAAAATCACATGCAAGTATGATGAAATTGATGGCGTACTTGAGATTGATTTAGCTGGACCAGAGATGGGAGTTCTTATTGGAAAGCGTGGTCAGACACTTGATTCACTTCAGTATCTTACTAACTTAGCAGTTAATCGTTCATCTGAAAACTATACAAGAGTAAAGATTGATACAGAAGATTACAGACGTCGTAGAAAAGATACATTAGAGAATCTTGCAAAAAATGTAGCTTCTAAAGTTAAGAGAACAAAGAAATCAGTTACTCTTGAAGCTATGAATCCATATGAGAGAAGAATTATTCATTCTGCTCTTCAAAATGATCAGTATGTTACTACTCATTCTGAAGGTGAAGAACCATACAGATATGTAGTTGTTACTCTTAAGAAGTAATTATAGATTGATTTTTTGGGGTTAGTCTACTAATGTTAGAGTAGATTAATCCCATTTTTTTTGGAGGTATTATGCATCAGGCAGATACAATTGCTGCTATAGCTACATCAATGAATTCATCTGGTATTGGTATCATTAGAATTAGTGGTTCTGATTCTATTAGTATTGTTGATTCTATTTATAAAGGGAAAAAATCTCTTTTGGAATATGAATCTCATACTATTAATTATGGTCATATTATTGATGATAATGGTGATATCGTTGATGAAGTTATGGTTGTAATTATGAAAGCACCAAGGAGTTTTACTACAGAAGATACTGTAGAAATTGATTGTCATGGTGGACTTCTTGTCATGAAAAAAATACTTTCTCTAGTAATAAAACATGGGGCAAGATGTGCTGATCCTGGAGAATTTTCTAAAAGAGCTTTTTTGAATGGAAGAATAGATTTAAGTCAGGCGGAATCCATTATGGATTTGATTTCTTCTAATTCTGAGATTGCAATGAAGAATTCTTTAAAACAATTATCAGGTGCTTTACAAGATAAAATCAATAATATTAGAGATGGAATATTATATGAGACTGCATATATTGAATCAGCTTTAGATGATCCTGAACATTATGATTTAACCGGTTATGGTGATTTGTTATTAGAAAAATTAAATATATGGATTTTAGAAATTGAAAAATTAATATCATCGTTTTCTTCAGGTCAGGTTATGAAAGAGGGTATTAACACATTAATCCTTGGTAAACCTAATGCTGGAAAGTCTTCTCTATTAAATGCATTGGCTAGAAGAGACAGAGCTATAGTTACAGATATTGCAGGAACTACCAGAGACACTCTTGAAGAACAGATTATTATAAAGGGTGTATCATTAAATATTATTGATACTGCAGGAATAAGAAATACAGACGACGTTGTTGAAAAGATTGGTGTTGATAAAGCATTAAACAAAATTGAGGAAGCTAATCTAATACTTTACGTTGTTGATTCTTCTATACATCTTGATGAGAATGATTATGCAATCATCGACAAAATAAAAGAAAAAAAAGTTGTTATACTTTTAAATAAATCTGATTTGGATAATAAGGTATCAGAGACTGATATATTAGAACATATTGATGCAACAATTGTTAGTTTTTCTTCCAAGAGTCTTGAAGGACTTGATAGATTAGAGGACACTATTACTTCAATGTTTTTTGAAGGAAGTATTAATTCTAATAACGAGATATATATTACTAATCAAAGACAGCTTGAATGTTTAAAGTCTGCTTATGATTCCTTTAATAATGTAATTGAAAGTATTAATAATTGTATGCCAGAGGATTTTCTATCTATTGATTTAATGGATAGTTATATATCTCTTGGTAGGATAACTGGCCAAACAATAGAAGATGATTTGGCAAACAAGATATTTAGTGAATTTTGTATGGGTAAATAAAAATGGCTTTTGTAGAAGAGACTTACGACATAGTAGTAATAGGAGCAGGTCATGCCGGATGTGAAGCAGCACTTGCCGCAGCAAGACTTGGTTTAGAAACCATAATTTTTACGGTTAGCATGGATTCTGTTGCAATGATGCCATGTAATCCTAATATTGGTGGTAGTTCAAAGGGACATCTGGTTAGAGAAATAGATGCACTTGGCGGACAAATGGGAATTAATATTGACAAAACATTTATTCAGTCTAAGATGTTAAATGCTTCTAAGGGTCCTGCTGTACATTCTCTTAGGGCACAAGCTGATAAGGTTGCATATAGTCAATTAATGAAAAAGACATTGCAAGATACCAAACATCTTACAATGAGACAAGCAGAAGTTACAGAGCTTATTGTTGAAGATAAGAAAATCTGTGGAGTCAAAACTTTATCAGGTGCTACATATCATTGTAAAGCAGTTATTATTTGTACAGGTACCTATCTCAAAGCAAGATGTCTTTATGGAGATGTTATTGAACATACTGGTCCTAATGGATTAAAAGCAGCCAATCATTTGTCTGACTCACTTTTATCCAATGATATAAGGCTTCTTAGATTTAAAACAGGTACTCCAGCTAGAATCGACAGTAAGAGTATAGATTACAGCAAAATGGAAATTCAACTTGGAGATGATCCAGTTGTACCTTTTTCTTTTAGCACAAATCCAAAGGATGTTCAGATAAATCAGGTACCTTGTTATCTTACATATACCAATGAAAAAACTCATGAAATAATACGTGCAAATTTGGATAGATCTCCAATGTATTCAGGAGTTATTGAAGGAACAGGACCAAGATATTGTCCTAGCATAGAAGATAAGGTTGTTAGATTTTCTGATAAGAACAGACATCAGCTATTTGTTGAACCAGAAGGTCTTAACACAAACGAAATGTATATTGGTGGTATGTCAAGTTCACTGCCTGAGGATGTTCAGTATGAAATGTATAGAACAGTACCAGGATTAGAAAACTGTAAAATAGTTCGTAATGCATATGCCATAGAATATGATTGTATTCCTGCTACACAGTTAAAGCTGTCACTTGAATTCAAAAATATTGATGGCTTATTTGCTGCAGGACAGTTTAACGGAAGTAGTGGATATGAAGAAGCAGCTGCACAAGGATTAGTTGCAGGAATTAACGCAGCGTTAAAATTGCTTAATAAAAAACCTATGATATTAGACAGGTCGTTATCTTATATTGGTGTTCTCATAGATGATTTAGTTACCAAAGAAACTTTTGAGCCTTATCGTATGATGACTTCAAGATCTGAGTATAGATTATTATTAAGGCAGGATAATGCAGATTTACGCCTCTCTAAAATCGGTTACGAGGTAGGATTATTACCTGAAAGCAGATACCAGCATGTTATAGAAAAGGAACAGCAGATTCTAGAAGAAATTGAAAGAGTAAAGGCTGTAAATATTGGAGCTAGAGAAGAGGTTCAGGTTCTTCTAGAACAGTACTCTAGTGTGCCATTATCTAATGGTGTTAAAATGGTAGATCTTATTAGAAGACCAGAATTAGATTATGATAAGCTTGCACCTATAGATAAAGACAGACCTGTGTTATCAGATGAAGTTAGAGAACAGGTTAATATTAATCTTAAGTATGAAGGTTATATTATTCGTCAGGAAAAACAGGTTAAAGAATTCAAAAGATTAGAATCTAAGAAGATTCCTTCCGATATCAACTATAATAATGTTAATAGCCTTAGGCTAGAAGCCAGACAGAAGTTAGATAAATTGCGCCCAGATAATATTGGACAGGCATCTAGAATATCAGGTGTTAGTCCTGCAGATATTTCTGTACTAATAATTTATCTTGAATCATATAAAAGAGGAAATATTTCACATGAAACATGATTATAGTTTTTTAAAAGATAGCTTACAGGACTATGGATTTGAATTGACAGAAGAAATGTCGGATAAGCTTGATATCTTTTATGAATTACTGGTGGAAAAAAATAAGGTTATGAACCTTACTGGTATTACTGAATTTGATGAAGTTTTGGTTAAACATTATTTGGATAGTATTTCTATATGCCAGATTATAGATAGTGATAAAATACATACTGTTCTAGATTTAGGAACTGGTGCAGGTTTTCCTGGTATGCCACTTGCTATTTGTTTTCCAAATATTCAATTCACTTTAATGGATTCTTTAAATAAGAGAATACTTTTTTTACAGGAAGTGGTTGATGCATTAGGAATCACAAATGTGACATTAGTTCATGGAAGAGCAGAAGAGGCTGCTAGAAATAGGATTTACAGAGAAAAGTTTGATGTATGTGTTTCAAGAGCAGTAGCAAATATTAGTACTCTTATGGAATATTGTCTTCCTTTTGTAAAAGTTGGAGGCCAATTTATTAGTTATAAATCCGGCAGCATAGACGATGAGATAGCTTCATCTGGTAATGCAGCAAGGTTACTTGGTGGTAAAATAGAAAATCCTTTTTATTTTAAGCTAAAGAATACCGATATTGATAGATCTTTTGTTATAGTAAATAAGGTGGCAGCTACTGTTAAAACATATCCAAGAAAAGCTGGTACACCATCCAAAGAACCGTTATGCTAATAATTGTGTATATGGAGAAGATATGATAGGGGATTTTTTAAAAAAATATCAACAGGAAATTATTTCCGAAAAAATAGATGTAAAAGAGGAGTTAGATCTATTAGAGACTAAGATAAAAGAAGAAAAAAAATTTATTGAGGTATTAGATAATACTAATGAATCCTTTTTTTCTGATTTTACACCAAGAGATGTCAACGCTAAAAACCGGCAAAAGATAATGGAGGTTCAATCCCTGGTTGATGAACTTCAAGAAAAATATAATCAGAAATCAGAAAAACAAAGATTTCTCGATGGTAGATTAAGGGAAATTAATAGATTATTACAAGAAATTAATAACGACAATCATATAGTAGATGTAACTAATGAACCTAAAACCATTATTACAGAAGAAACTAATGAAGAAGAAGACAACACGGTAAATTATTCTGTGATTGGAGGATTATCTGGCAAGCTAGAACAGATTAAATCTTATGTATTTTTTGATCCACAAAGAGCATCTATGGAGCTGGATGAAATACTAAAGTTTCTTAATAATTAGCAAAGTCTAAATGTAGTAGTAGGGATAGGAATGTTTCACGTGAAACATTCCTATATTTATTAATTTATATTTTTATAAGTAACCCAATATCTTGTGTTAAGTATTTTATAATAAAACAATAAATAGTATTAGTAAGATAAAAATGTTTCACGTGAAACATATAAATAATCCATATTATATTGACACAATATATAGGAAAATAGGGATTTTAGGAGTTATGCTTCAACCAAAATCTTGTAGAATTGACCTATTGTAAATGATATAATTCATGGAGTTAAAGAATAAAAATGGAAGGATAATAGTTATGGGAAGAGTAATAGCTATAGCAAATCAAAAAGGTGGAGTTGGTAAAACTACCACATCAATTAATCTGTCTGCTTGTCTTGCAGAAGCAGGAAAAAAAGTATTAGTAATCGATACTGATCCACAGGGAAATACTACAAGTGGTCTTGGTTTAGATAAGGATAGTATTGATAATACAATCTATGAATTAATTCGTAATGAATGTACAATCAAACAATGTATGTGCAAAGTAGATAATATTGAAAATATTACTGTTATTCCATCTACAGTTGAACTTGCAGGTGCAGAGATTGATCTTATTGGTTTACCAGAAAGAGAATATATATTAAAGAATGCTGTTGACTATATCAGAGATGATTATGATTTTATTATTATAGATTGTCCACCATCTCTAAATATGATTACAGTCAACGCTATGACAACAGCAGATACAGTTTTGGTCCCAATCCAGTGTGAGTATTATGCATTGGAGGGAATTGCTCAGTTACTACATACTATAGATCTTGTGCAGGAAAGACTTAATCCTCGTCTTCAGATTGAAGGTGTTGTATTTACTATGTATGATGCAAGAACAAATCTTTCTTCAGATGTAGTTGATGCAGTAAAGGAAAATCTAAATGCGACAGTATACAATACAATCATACCAAGAAATGTAAGATTAGCCGAAGCCCCATCGCATGGACTTCCAATAAATCTGTACGATGCAAAGTCTTCTGGAGCAGAGAGTTATCGTAATCTTGCAAAAGAAATAATTGGAAGAAAGGATTTGTAATATGGCATCTGCTAAAGTTGGGGGATTAGGAAAAAAGGGATTAGATTCTCTTATTGTAAAAAAGGATGAAGGAGTTGTACTTGCGGAGCCAGCAAATCAATTTCCAGTAGAGGTTGATATAGATAAAGTAGAGCCAAATAAGAATCAGCCAAGAAAACATTTTGATGAGGATGCTCTACAGGAACTATCAGAGAATATCAAGCTACATGGAATTATTAATCCACTTATTGTTCAGGACAGAAATGGATATTATGAGATAATAGGTGGTGAGAGAAGATGGCGTGCTGCCAGGATGGCAGGATTAAAAAAGGTTCCTGTTGTAATCAAGCATCTTACCGAAAGAGAATTTGTAGAGATTTCTCTTATTGATAATATTCAAAGGGAAAACTTAAATCCTATAGAAGAAGCAATGGCTTATAAGAGACTCATTGAAGAATATGAGTTAAAGCAAGATGAAGTAGCAGAAAGAGTATCAAAGAGTAGAACTACAGTTACAAATTCAATGAGACTCTTAAAACTAGATCCAAGAGTTCAGGATATGGTAGCAGAGGACAAGTTAACAACTGGTCATGCAAGAGCAATGCTTGCCATTTCTGATTCGGATAAACAGTTTGAATTTGCTGAGAGAGCATTTGATGAAAAAATGTCTGTACGTGATGTAGAGCGTGAGATAAAAAAAATGCAATCTGACAAAAAGATTGATAAGCAATCAAAAGAGAATATTGATCCTACATTGGCTGCTATATATAGGGATGAAGAGGAAAAGCTGAAGACAATACTTGGAACAAAGGTATTGATTAATGCAAAAGATTCTAAGTCTGGAAGACTTGAGATAGAGTATTATTCTCAGGATCAGCTGAATATGATATTAGAAAAATTGTCTGAAGTAAAATAGAACACATGTTTGTAGGAGATAATAATGATTCAACAGTATTTAGGTATAAGTAGTGATTATGTCATTATCGCATTAGCAGCACTTGTCTTGATAATGATAATACTTTTAATAGTATTAATAGTAAAAGTAAGCAATCTGAAAAAGAGATATAAATATTTTATGCAGGGAAAGAATGCCAAGTCTCTTGAAGATACTTTGTTTTACAGACTAGAACAGGTAGATGAGTTAGTAGAAGCAAATGCATTAAATGAAAGAAATATTGATATGATTATCAAGAATATGCAAGGATGCTTCCAAAAGCTAGGTCTTGTAAAATATGATGCTCTTAATGAGATGGGAGGAAAACTTAGTTTTTCTCTTTGTCTTTTGAATGAGAAGAATTCCGGATTTATAATTAATGCAATGCACTCTCGAGAGGGTTGTTATACATACGTTAAGGAAGTAATTGAAGGAAATTCAATAATTACCTTGGCGGATGAAGAGGAACAGGCACTTGAGATGGCTTTAGGTGAAGAATAGAATGCATGCCTTTTTACCAGCAATTGGATTTAGCAAACTAAATAAAGAGACATTAGAGAAGATGATAGAAGAGGTAACTCTTCGCCCTGACTATCAGGAGTCAGCTATCGACTTTGAAGGTAATCAGTTTGTTGAATTAAGATATATGATTGCTGATAGATTGGGTATAGTCTTAAGAGGAGTATATAATGAGGATGATGAATTTATTGTAGATTATTATTATCCTACCTTCTTTGGAGACAAGATTTCATCTGAGGCTGATGTTGAGATAATTAAACAGACTGACAAGGAAAGCTTCTATGCAGTATGTGAGGAAAGCAGACTAGGAATTAGTTTAATATTTTATTTACAAAACATGGGAGAGTTTCTTAGAAATGCTACAAACGAAAACCAAGGGGACAGTGAAGGAGTAAAGTTAGCTGGATTGTCAACTGAGGGTAAAGTATTGCTTCCTGTTATATATAAAGAGACTGATAAGTCAAAAATAAAAAAACAGGATAGATATAATCTTTTGGAGCAAGCAAGAGATGGTGATGAAGTCGCCATGGAAAGCTTAACATTAGATGATATCGAGACATATGCAAAGATTTCAAAAAGAGCTGAAAATGAGGACGTTCTTTCGATAGTGTTAAGTTATTTCATGCCATATGGAATAGAAAATGATAAGTATGAAATATTAGGTGAAATAACAGCGTGTAATAAAACTGTTAATCATCTTACTATGGAAGAATTGTATGTTATGACTGTTAAAACAAATGACATACTCCTGGATGTATGTATTAATGAAAAAGACCTTATGGGCGAACCACAGGTTGGTAGAAGATTTAAAGGAAGTATATGGCTCCAGGGAACAGTAGAATTTTGTTAGTTAGTTGAAAAAAAAGAATAAGTCATATAAAATATAACAGTGGTCGGCTTTTGTTCGGCCACTATGTATGTTTCCTTAGTTAAATGGATATAACGGGTCCCTCCTAAGGATCAGTTGAGGGTTCGAT